>CAYTAW010000079.1:1979-10683 GCA_964435675.1 uncultured Bdellovibrionales bacterium | reverse complement strand
ATCCGACACAGTTGATCAGTTAACTCAATTCGAGTCAAAAGCGACAGAGTGGGAGCGTGTAAATCAAAGAGGAGGATTCGCTCCCTGGGGATTTTAGCCGTAGGTGGCGGGGCGACTGGGGCCTTCCGAATTCCATTTTTTTCATCAGAAGCCAGGCTTGGTAAATTCTGCGGTCGATTGAGAAAGGTAAGCCGTGATTAGAAACCCTAGGGAGCTTGCAAAAATCAGATAAAGTAAAATTTGAGAAGCTTTCAAATCTTCCGCTCGATTAGAGAGTAGGAAAGAATGAAATACTGTCCGTTCGACCGTGTGCTGTTTGTCACATTCAATATTTAGTAAAGTTTACTTTTGCTTGTAGTCCTCCACGCGGAGCAATCATCGAGAGTTCCCTTGCACGCGCGCATTTCCTGCACCCGATTGAGGTAGGTGCATTTCAAATCGAAGCAACTTTCGTTCATTTGCTGGTAGCGGTTAAAACCCCGGGCTGTCGCCCCGTTGTTAAGTACTTGAAGACAGAGGCCTCATAAGTCTCGGTAAGGGCGAATTCCAAGTAACCTTTGTGGAATGCCAGACGACCTAGTAGCTAAGGAGCTGCTGAATGGGGGGATTCCGCCGAACACCCTGCAGTTTCAAATTGGTAGGGTAGAAGAATGCATCATTGGGCACGCTCAAATAGTCAAAATCGCCTCGAACGCTGCTGACAGTTTGGGCGTGCCCGAATGATTAGTTAATCGATCTTTAATTAATTAACGAGCCAGTTCCAGTATATGGGACTTTGATGATCTGCCTCCCTATAACCACGGGTCACTTAATCTCGCCTAACCACGGTTGGTATTAAGTGATCTGTGGAGTAAGGGGAGACGTTCCTCTTCGCACGATCTGTGTGTGTCACCGAGCCAATAGGAGGTAATAATGGTGACTTTGTGGATCGGGTTGTTTTTTGTGATCGAGTTGTGCGGTGGAATCACCGCCGGGTTGGTCATCGCTTGGGTGCTGCGTCGGTACCTGGAGTGGGCGGACAAAACTGCTCGCAACTCAGGTTATTTCGCCGGGTTCGTTGGTGCGCTGGTGGTCTACTTTCTGATGAGCACGACCTCGGTGCCAGCGGACAAAGTTGGACTGCTGACCCGCCACTACGGTGGCACACCAATGGCACCAGGGAAAATCCTTGCGACATCCGGAGAGAACGGGCCCCAAGCCGATGTCCTTGCGCAAGGGTTCAATCACAAGCCGTTCCTCCGGTTCTTCTACGACGTGGAGTTCGCTCCCGTTTTGGAGGTGAAGGAGGGCGAGCTGGCAATGTTGACGGCCAAGGACGGGGAGCCTCTTGCTCCGGATCAGGCCTTCGCCGATGCGTTTGATCCCAAGGAAGAAAAGAAGATGATCGAGGACGCAAACTACTTTCTCACCTCCGGTGGCAAGAAGGGTCCTCAGACAACGGTTCTGAAGCCGGGGTCATATCGTCTGAACACATTCCTTTGGTCCCATACCATTGGGCAGGCAACCAAGGTCGACGCAGGTCAGGTCGGCGTTGTCACAAGCAACGTTCACAGCCGTGTTGATTTTGGGAATCTGAAACGGGAGAAGCCGACTACAACGACTGCGGCACCCGTCGCAGCCGAAGGAAATCGAGATGTGCTCTCAGTGCACCTCGTCCCCGTTGGAGCGATTGGAGTCTGGTCAGAGTCGTTGACCCCCGGGTTGTATTACATTCATACCGGAGCCTACAAGGTTATGACCATGGATACCAAAATCCAGACGTGGTCGTACCGTGGTGGCTACGCAAAGCGTGTGATTGACCTCGAAGTTGATGACAAAGGTGAAATCACCCAAAAGGTGCGTGAGATTCCAGCTGAAAATGACTCCCTCGTCGCAGACAATGCGGTCGAGGTTATGATTGAAGGCTGGCTCGCACATCTGGAATTGCGGGTGATGGGACAGGTAACTCCTGAAAACGCGCCCTACGTCGCAGTTGCAATCGGAGACATCGGAGAAGTCGAGAACCGCATTGTTACACCGAACCTCCGTTCCGTCGTACGGAACGTGCTGGGAGGCGAAGCAGTGCTCGAAGACCCAACTGCCCCAGGTAAGAAACGGGCACCGAAGGCGCTCGATGTTTACGAGTCTAGAGAGGCGCTTGAACACGCGACTCTCGAAGATATGAAGACAGTCTGCGAAACGGTGCGAGTCCTGGTGACCGAGGTACGCTTCGGCGACCCCGGCATGCCACCAGAACTTTTGGTTGCCCGCAAACGAGAACAGTTGGCCCAGCAGCTTCAAAAATCCTACAAGGAGGAGCAGTTGGCGCAAGCTGAGCGTGTGAAGCGGGAAAAGACGAAAGCAGAAGCCGAAGCGCAGCGACAGCTCGCAGAGGCGGAAGTTAGCGTCAAGGCAGCGGAAATGCTCAAGGAGAAGCTGCGTAGCGAGGGCGAGGGCGAGAGAGAAAAGTTGGTGGCCATCGCTGAAGGGCAAAAGACACAGGTTGAAGCCCTTGGCAAAGAGGAAGTCGTTAGGCTTCGACAGTTCGAACTGCTCCTCGAAAAGGCGTTCGAGCTGCTTGAAAAAAACCCCAAGTTGCTGGAAGTAGCGCTTTCGAATGCCCACAAGTTCGTTCCCGAACGCGTGATTACGGTCGGATCGACTGGGCACTCGGGATTTGAGGGACCGGCTGCGATCCTCGGAGATTTCCTCTCCCCTGGTTCGAATGCTTCGTCCGCTCGCGAAAAGGGAACTCAACCTAGTCCCAGCAAGTAGCGCAAGCATCTTCCCTCGCAACACCTGAAAGGAGGTGAAAGGCTCACCGGTTGTTAAAAAGGTATCCCCCTTTTTCTTTCAACCTGTGACCAATTTGAATGCTGATGTTCAAATTGCTCACAGGTTGAATCAAGGGACGAAGGTTCAATCATTCGGGTACTCTTTTCTGACTATTTGCATTCTTATTTGAAAGCAAGGCGCATCCGCGAGGTGCTCGCTGCTGAAATTCTTGCTTCTCATTTAAGCCGATTTGGCACTAGCCTAACTTCAGAAGGAAAAGTCCAGAGAAGCTGTCGAATCTATTCACGCGGCACTGGTTGCACGTACTTCTTGCGGCAAAATCTGGCTGTATTGATCGCATTAATCAAAGAATGAAGTCCGCCATGAGATCTCAGAGATAGTTTCGGAAGTCGCTCGCTCAAGTAAAGTCTCAAAATAGTCTTTCCAAGATAAAATATCGCTCTGGGTTGCCGACGGTGCCGACGCACGATCTTCTTTCCATGTGCATGAATCTGCTCAGCAGAAAGACACGAGAGTGTAATTGCGGGCTCAGCTTGTGCTCGAGGGGAGATATGTATTCCGAAATTCAGGCTTTCGGTGACTTGACGATGATACTCTGTTCCGGGGTACGGGTGCGCGTAGTGAACAGTCAGTAGATCTGGTTTGATCTCCTGGGCAAACATCGCTGCTTCCTCTAGTGTTTCGGGCGTATCCCAGATGAATCCGATCATCAGGTAGGCGAGAGAGAGGATCCCGTGTTTTCTGCACAAAGCGAAAACCTGAGTCGCTTCTTCCCGTCGAAGAGGCTTTTTAATCCGCTTTGAAATCTCTCTGCTTGCAGCATCAAGGCCAAAGCTGATTCCGTAACACCCGGCCGCCCGCATCGCAATGAGGAGCTCCTCATCTACCAGCTCAACTCGTGTCGTGGTTACCCACCGCGCACCGGGACAGCAGCTTGCAATTTTCGCCAGAACGTTAAGGGCCCAGGCGCGATCGAGCGTAAAGGTTTCAGCTCGTAGGTAAAAATAGCGTATGCCGCTTCTCAAGAGTTGCTGCATCTCCTCTATGATACTCTCTGCGCTACGGTGTCTGGCGCGGTTACCACTTACTGAGTGGACGAGGCAATAGGTGCAGGGAAATGGGCAACCGCGCTGAACACGAATGGTCGCTTGTGGTTTCTTTAGCCCGCGTACGCGGTACAGGTTCGAGTCGATTCCACTTCTGTCTGGCAGCGGTAGCTCATCCAGAGTATCCGCATATGCTAAACCCCCATCTATAATTCTTCCCTGATCATTGCGGTAGATTACACCGGGGCTGTTTTCAAGTCCCGATTCGACAATTGATCGAAAAATGAGTTCATAGTCCCCGCGAAGACAGAAATCAACGGATTGATTCTGTTTGAGTAAATCCTGGCCTTGCACATAGCAAGGAGCTCCGCGCAATCCGAGAGGAACGCTGGGGAATAATGTCTTCAATTCCCGGGCCCAGGAGAGATCGGCTGACAGAGAACCAAACGTAATAGTAAGGAGAAGTAGATCGGGCCTAAAGTTTGCTATGCGTTGCAGTACTCCGTCCGCACTTAGGCCGAGAGCCGGCGCATCAATCACCGAATGTGAAGCGCCAAGAGTTTGGATCGCCCCTCCGGCTTCACATTCCTCAAGCGGAGGTCGCATGGTCGGAACTAGATTGGGCTCAAAGTAAGATTGGCACCGGTTTTCTCGGCAATAAGCACCGGTCGGGCAGATTACAAACAGTATCCGATTAAAGCGCCGGAGTTCGGGAGCGAGGTATCTGAATTGTGCCTGACCGCCTATGGAGGGCACCCTAAGCGTACTATTCACATGTGACAACAGTATTATTTTTGGAGAACTTGCATCGAGCCTTAGTAAAGTTCTTTATACCGCAGGCGCGCTTGCTGCCTAATCCCATATTAATCGCAAGTCGCAGCGGCAAGGAATCTTGTGAAACCGGATAAACACCGGATGGTCCCGTTGCTGAGATCACGAGCCTTCGTCCGGATGTGCCGATCCTTGCCACGGCAATTGTTACTCGGGTAATTCCGGCGATCGAGCTCGAAGTAGTATCTTGATATGTCCACTTAGTAACACTTGTGCCCGATCCTTTCCGAGTCCAGCCACGCGATCCATTGCCTGCATAGCTGCCAGCAGCAAGGTTTGCCGCTGCTATAGAAGTTCCGGCAGAACTCTGAACAACTAACTGCATACCAGTGTTGAGGGGATCGATATCTGGAAGTGCCTTTGCCGAGGATAAAAGAGTAGCGGTTAGTTGCAGTGACTTGCCAATTTGGTCTTGTTGGATTTGCGAAATCACCGTGCGGCTTACATCCACCAAATTTCTACACGAAGTGCAACTTTCTGCACCCTCTTCAAAAGCAAAATTCAGCCCACTACAAGCCGTACACACATTGCCGCCCACGTCCGTTTGGGCAAATCCAACCGGGCAGGGTAGGCAACCGGAAGCGCCTTGTTCGTCAGCGTATTCACCGGCGGGGCATTCCATACACATGGCAGCTCCTGGTGCAGAAAATGATCCTGCCTGACAGGAACTGCATGCCGATTCTGCCGCAGAACCGGTGTTAGGATTGAATCTTCCGGCTGCGCATTCAACGCATGAAACCTGTCCTGCCTGCTCCTGGTAGGTTCCGCTTGCGCAAGAGATACAGGACTGAGCCTCGCTCAGTGGTTGATAGCTTCCTGCCAAACAGCTTATACATGCAGATTGCCCACTTGATGGTTGATAACGACCAGGCTCGCATGGGGTGCAGCTCGTTGAACCAGCTGTTAGAGCTGCCTTCCCTGCTGGGCAGTCGGCGCATGCACTTGCTGATGTTGCCCCGGTTGATGTTCCAAATTTGCCTGGAACGCAACTTATGCATTCAGCAGAACCTTGGGCATTCTGATAGGTGCCGGCTGCGCAATCAGTGCAGGCAAACGGCGAAGATGATCCCGTTTGAGGATTCGACTTGCCCGCCGGGCAGAGGGAGCAGGATGCCTGGCCAGAGTTATTCTGATACGAGCCGGCGGCGCATGGGGTGCAGCTTGCGGCTCCAGCGCTAGAAAAATTCCCTGGAGTGCAGTCTACGCATGCAGAAGACAATGTCGATCCTTCGCTTGGATTGGCCTTGCCAGCCGCACAAGGTGTGCAGCTTTCCTGTCCGGAGGCATTTTGATAGCTGCCGGAAGCACAAACTCTACAAAAGCCCGATCCTGCTGGTGCGTAGGTTCCTGCACTACAATCAACGCACGCTGAACTTAATGTTGAACCAGAATTCGGATTTGATTTGCCTGCAGCGCACTGTATGCAAGAGTTTTGCCCGGTAGCGGTCTGATAGGTTCCAGGACTACAGTCAGTGCAGGCTGACGCGCCCGCGAGAGAGTATTTACCTGCGGCACAGTCAGCACACGCTGAGCTTGAGGTCGAGCCTGAACTTGGATTTGCCTTACCAGCGCTGCACACGATGCACGATGATGCTCCGACGCTGCTCTGATATGAGCCGGGGCTGCACTGTGTGCAGACCGTAGCTCCGGCCTCGGAAAAGGATCCTGCGGAGCAAGCTACACAGTCAGTCGCGGACGAAGAGCCGATGGTCGAACTCGCGGTGCCAGCGTTACACTGTATGCATGCGGTCTGGCCCGTAGAGGCCTGGTAGGTTCCTGCGGTGCAGGCGGTACAGGTCGATTGTCCAGGTTGGTTCTGGATTGTGCCTGGTGAACAGAGATTGCACGACGTGGATCCGCTCGCAGCAGAATAGCGTCCAGCGGGACAATCCAAACAGCTGGTAAGTCCGGTCGCGCTTCCAAAAGTTCCAGCTGCACAACTGCTACAGCTTGTCGCTCCCGTACCGGAGCTGAACATTCCAACCGGACAAAGTATGCATGCTGCCTGTCCCGCTGTATTTTGATAAGTACCGGCATCGCACGCTTTGCACGAAGTTTGACCCGTGGCGTCCTGATATTGTCCCGCAGGGCAGAGAGTGCAAGCAGTAAGCCCCCGCTCATTAGAAAAGCGCCCGGTCGGGCACGGAAGGCAGCTAGTTTGTCCGCTGGCGTTTTGATACCGACCAACTGGACACGCCGTGCAGGGAACCGACCCGGTCGCACTGAAAGTTCCTGGGGCGCAGGACTGTGCATAGGCAAGCGGTGTTGAAAAGACAATTTGCAGTGCGCACATGGCCTTAAAAAATGTACGCATACAGAAAAAAGTTGTCATGTTTGCTTTCACGCTCGAATCGCTCCTTGCCGAATTCTTGCTTCACTAGGGGTTAATTAATCAGCGCTCAATCTCTATTGACCAGAATATTTTATTTACTTTGTCGGGTTCGTAGATCTAGCTCAACCTGAGTGAGATTATTTCTCGCAGCAGAAAGCCCTGGATTAAGAGAGAGCGCTTTCTCGAAGTAGCCTTTCGCCTCAAGAAATCTTCCCTCTTGGGCACGTACCATTCCCAGATTATTTAATGCTTCTGGGTATGCCGGATTGAGCCTAGCAGCTTCTTCAAAATGATGCACCCGTGATTTCAGTTTATCAGGCCCTACCTGGGCGGCGCCGAGGTTTGTGTGAGCCAGAAAATTGTTCGCATTAGATTGTAGCGATTCAGTAAAAAGGTGTTCGCTATCTTGCCACGCTGCCAGCCCCTGAAAAGTTAGAAAAGCCAGTAGTGGTACAATGACCGCTGGAGCAAGCTGCAACCGTGGCATGGTGCGAGTCCAGAGATAGGTCAATCCAGCAATTGGTCCAATGTGAGAAAGCTGTGTCCAGCGGTCAGCGACTGCTTGCGCACCTATCATAACGAATCCAATCACTGGAAGAAGGGACACTATGAACCAGAGCCAGGCAAGAACTAGCTCTGGATAGCGCGCTCTCGCATTCCAAAATCCAATGCTGAGGGCGAATAGGCAGATCAGGCAGCCGAACGCTAGTCCTGAAGGAGGAGTTGCGATTGGGTAAAAGACTGAACGCTGAAAGGGCCAAAATAGTTTACCAAGGTATGCTATGTAACCTGTACAAATAATGTCGAAACGTTCTAGCAGAGAATACTCGTTTAAATTTCTCAGGCCACCTCCCTGTGACTGAGACGCAAGGGCAAGACATGCAATTACAGAGGCGACCAAAAGAAACGGTAACTTGTCCCGATGATTTAAGACCTTTACGACACGCGCGATATTTTGTCCGCGCGATAGTAGGCAGGAAATTTCAAGTAAGATCAGCAGCACGGGCAGGGTAATCATGGTGGGCTTGGCGAGTAACGCCAAGATGAATGTTGAAAGACTCGCGCCATATAAAATATTTGACTGGGTCTCTCGTGACTTGAGATATAACAGCGCAGTTGTTAGTCCAAGGCAAAGGCTGAGAAGGTCCTTGCGCTGCGACACCCACGCAACCGATTCCATGCGAAGGGGATGTAGCGCAAATAGTAAGGCTGAGATTAAACCGACCTGTTGATTGTCGGTAACTTTGCTCAGGAGAAAAAATACCAGCACTGAATTGACTACATGGAACGCAAGATTGACAAGATGCATCGCAGAAGGATCGGAACCAAAAAAGCTCACGTCTGCCATCAGTGATAACCAGCTTAGTGGGTGCCAGTGGCCGCCAAGAGTAGAGGTAAAGGCCCAGCGAATAGAACCAGCATTAAGCCCGCTAAGAACGACGGGGTTCTCGGTTATGTAGATATTGTCATCGAAATTAAGAAAATCAAAGGTCGAGACCTGTGCATAGACGGCAAGTACGCTCGCAATAATCAGAAAGCAGCAGATTTTCCAGTTTTCAAAAATTATACCCTTTGGAGCCGACCTGTTTCCCGTTCGTTCTCTGGTGACAGCGGTTTCTTCGGACATTGGCAGCAACGATTTAGAAAAGTTGATTGGTCCTTGCGGGCAGACTGCTTTGTTTCTTCTGCAGAAGATAGCACAAAATAGCTGGACCCCAAA
>CAYTAW010000079.1:0-1969 GCA_964435675.1 uncultured Bdellovibrionales bacterium | reverse complement strand
ACATATGATGCTGATTCTCATGTTCTTATGGCGCATTGCATGTCGATATAGTTTTTAGACATTTGAGAGAGACCCGTTAGTGTCGAACTCTGCTTTGCAGATTCTCGCCGATTGTTGGAGGTCCGAATGGACATGGCTACCGATCCGGAAGACAAGGCTCTGAAGTCCTCAGTAATCTGCGGCGTCAGCCTTTTATTAGGTGCTCGACAGCCTAATAGGCTGCCTGTGCCATTGCTTTTCCGCCCACTTTCATTCTCTCGTAAGGGTTTCATTTTGCTACGCGCTCTAAGTATAATTTAGGTGTCCTCACTCCGCTGGATTCGCTAGACTGAGATGCATGAACAAATCATTCGACCTTCTCAAAAAGTTAATGCCAAAAGATTTATGTGCCGCTCTTCTATCGCGAGAAAACGCCGAAGGCTTTTCGCTCGCCGCTCGCTCACCGATAGATGGCAAAACAGATGCCTGGGTAAGGCCTGCGACCTCGGTGCAGTATGAGCAAGCGATTAAATCGGGAGAGAAGGCGTTTGCAGTTTGGAGAAAAGTGCCAGCGCCCCAGCGTGGTGAAGTGGTACGCCGAATTGGTGAGCGCCTGCGCGTTCACAAAAAAGAGCTTGGGGAGCTTGTTTCTCGAGAAGTAGGCAAAATTCGGTCCGAGGGTGAGGGAGAAATTCAAGAAGCAATCGACATTGCAGATTTCGCCGTCGGATTGTCGCGGCAGCTTTACGGTTTAACGATGCATTCGGAGCGCCCCGATCACCGCATGTACGAGCAGTGGCATCCGCTGGGCATAGTCGGCGTCATTTCCGCATTTAACTTTCCGGCGGCGGTTTGGGCATGGAACGCCTTTGTCGCGGCCGTTTGCGGCGATGTGGTCGTCTGGAAACCTTCTGAATGGGCGCCTCTGTCGGCGCTGGCAATGAACTCAATCGCCGCGCAGGTCGCCGCAGAATGCGGCTACCCTGATGTTTTTCAGGTGTTGATTGATTCTGGAAAGAATTTGGGCGTGCGTCTTGCGGAAGACAAGCGCGTACCGCTCGTTTCAGCGACTGGTTCGTGCGCCATGGGTAAGGCTGTTGGCGAAGTGGTCGCCCGTCGTTTTGGAAAATGCATTCTCGAGCTTGGCGGCAATAATGCCGTGATAATAACGGCCGACGCGGATTTGAAGCTGGCCGTGACATCAACCGTCTTCGGCGCCGCAGGGACCGCGGGGCAGCGCTGCACCACGACTCGGCGCCTTTTTGTCGAGCGGCCGATTGTTGATCAGGTGGTGACGCTCTTGAAAAAAGGATATGAGCAGATTTCAATCGGCGATCCGCTTGAAGATGGGATTTTAATGGGGCCGTTGATACACGACGGCGCCGTTAAGGGATATTTGAGTGCGATTGAAGCCGCGCGCGCGCAGGGCGGGGAAGTGGTGTACGGTGGTGAGGTGGTCAGTGGGCAAAAGAGTTCGCTCTATGTAATGCCGACCATAATCCGCGCGAATGCGGAGATGCCGATCGTTAGTCATGAAACATTCGCGCCAATACTCTATGTCATTCCCTTTGATTCGTTGACCGACGCTATTGCCGCGCAAAATAATGTGGCGCAAGGATTGAGTTCGGCAATTTTTACTAATAGTCTGCGCAGCGCTGAGCAATTTTTGTCAGCCGCCGGCAGCGATTGTGGGATTGCAAACGTCAATCTTGGCACCTCGGGCGCGGAGATCGGCGGAGCGTTCGGCGGTGAAAAAGAAACCGGCGGTGGCCGTGAGTCGGGATCGGACTCATGGAAAGCCTATATGCGGCGGCAGACAAACACCATCAACTACGGCACTACGCTTCCGCTCGCTCAGGGGGTCAAGTTTGCCATTGATCTATAGGATTGCGCGCTCGTTCTACCGTGGCCGTGCCGATACTAGATCGGTTTTAAACATCAGCCTTTGAATAGCGAGCGGTTTTACCGGCGCAATCGTAAAGACCAGAGT
>CAYTAW010000078.1:8096-10706 GCA_964435675.1 uncultured Bdellovibrionales bacterium | reverse complement strand
GCATTACATGGGAAGCCTGGAAGCGATTCTAGCCGCGTTGAGCTTCGCCGCTTTCGGAATCTCCAATATTTCATTGAAACTTGTTCCCTTTATTTTTTCTATCGCGCTCATTCCGATTATGTACGCAATAACCAAGAGGTGCGCGGGGACTGGAACGGCATTAATTGCGGCACTGCTTATCGCCATTCCGCCAACACCGCTCGTCGTTTGGAGTTCCAAGGCGCGCGGCGGATTTATTGAGGTTATAGTACTCGGAGCGATCGCGTTCTGGCTGACGATTTCGTGGCTACAGCGCAGCTCGCCGAGCAAAAAGCTCACACTGTTCACGAGTTTAGTGCTCGGCTTGGGCTGGTGGGTAAATAACCAGATAATATATTTTATCGCGCCGATCGGATTAGTCTTTCTCGAGAACTTGATTGCACAGCCGCGCGGTAAAAAAATAAAGTCTTTGCTCAGCCACGGATCGATCGGCATCGCCGGTTTTTTCATCGGCGGCGCGCCCTTCTGGATCTACAACATCGAACACGAATTCATTACGTTCGCCATGTTTACCGGAGCCGACTCGAAAGATCTCGGCGAACATTTGACTGGGCTATATACAACGGCGCTTCCTATTATCCTTGGCGGCAAGCGATTCTGGCAGGGAGATGAGTTTTTCCCTGGCGGCAGCGATATCGCGCTGCTCTCATATGGAGCCGTCTTTATTACGGCGATTCTCTATCATGCGCGCTCGTTTTTCCGTTTTATTACGCTGCGCGGAAATGACAAACATGCGCCGTTCGAAATTTTCATGGTATTCGTGCTGGCTACTGCCGCTATCTTTACGCTGAGTTCCTTCGGTTATTTAGTTCAAGCGCCGCGCTACTTGCTCCCGATTTATGTCGGGCTGATGCCAGTTTGTGCATATACGATTACCAACCTGGGGCGGACTATTGGTGCCACTGTGCTGATTATTCTCCTGGCGATTAATATCGGTTCGTCCTATTGGGGAGAAAAAGCGGTGCCGGGAGAACCCTTTGTCGCCGAAGGAGAAAGAGCCTCACAGGATCACAGCGAATTAATTAAATGGCTCTCCGAGCACGGGTATCAATATGTGCGCACTAATTATTGGATTGGATACCGCTTAGCATTCGAAGCAAAGGAGAAAGTGCGTTTTCTGATGTTCCAGGATCCGTATCAAATACGCATCCCCGAATACGAGGATGATGGCAAAGGAACAATGGAGACCAATACTCCAATGATACTCGTCCCGTCACAGGCGAAAATCGTGCGCAAAGGACTCAAGGCGCTCGGAATCTCCTTTAATCAAAAATTAATTTCCGGGTATGCGGTAATTTATAATCTATCGGTCAGCGACCTGATAGATCCGGTAAGCGGCAAGCACATTCACGAGTTTAATGTCACATCAGATAAAAAGGATCAGCAGCATTTAACACCGCATGCGCCGATTCATGACATCGAATTGAAGCGAGTGCCCGAAAGTGAAATGATCGCCGATGCCAATCCCCATCCCGAGCTCGCCCAATTCGCAATCGACGGCAATATGGATACCCGCTGGGGAAGCGGCGAGCATCAGCATCCCGGTATGCGCTATTCATTAAAATTCAAAAAACCGATTAATTTCCGCTTCTTGCACATAGATCTCGGTCAATGGTTCCACGACTATCCGCGCGGCCTTGAAATCATAATTCACCGCGCCGACGGGACCATTCACCCTTTTATCGATAATGATGAGTATCAAGCCATCCGCTATATTTTTTATAACGAACCGATTGATTTCTTCAGCGAACCTGAATCAATTACCGAGATCGAATTCAAGCAAACGAGCGGCCATCCTATCTTCGATTGGTCAATTGCAGAGATCGAGGTGTCCGAGGCGAAATAAAATTCGCCCCGGACAATTAAGAGCTAGAAACAACCGGCACTGAGATCCGGCCAACCGCCATGCTCCTCGGGAGAATCAGGGATATTACCCGTTCCGTCTTGAACCTCGCGCAAAATGCGCTGATCAACCGGACTGCGGCACGGAAGCGTTGCTCCCGATCCAGCCAATACGTCGCTATACGCCTGCTCGGCAGAGGTCGACGGAATCGGATCGTTTACGAAGCGTGTCGCCGAGACAATCGGTCTGAGCGTAGGGTGAACAACTGCGATATTCTCTTGAGAATCGTTGGTGCGATTCCAGTCAATATTACCTTTCACATATAGGTGCGAAGTGCCAAGTGTTACGCCATTGCGCCATGAGTAGCGACTCTTGGCGCTAGCACGATCGAAATTCGGTCCAATCTTCGCGAAATTCGCCACCGCATCTACCCAGTTCTCGTCACCGACTTGATGCGTCGAGAGTACTCCTGCCGCAGACGCCGAGTTGTAGACGACATTGTTCGTCCACTCGAGCACTCCTCTGCTCGCAAACTGCGGATTACGGTAGTTATTGTGCGCGAACAGGTTGTGGTGCAGCGTGATATGAGTCGCATCGTGAGTAAATAACGCTCCCATGCTGTGCGGCTCCCCTTCCGGATGGACGCTATGCCACAATCCTTCAGCGATAATCGACCACTGAACAGTCACATTGCGCACTTTGTCAACGATTGACAAGTTCTCATCGAC
>CAYTAW010000078.1:0-8086 GCA_964435675.1 uncultured Bdellovibrionales bacterium | reverse complement strand
GACCATTGAAGCGAGCAGTGATCCAGAACGACGCGCTCTACCCAGAAACCGCGATCGCCCGCGATTCTGATATTATCGGCCGATCCTGGATTCGGTCCATACGGGCCGACCAACGCGCGGATATGCCTAACGATCACGTTGCTGTCACCAATGATCAATGTTGCGCCGGAGAACTGCACGCCGCCGCGCGGAGCGCTGCTTCCATCAATTGTTACATTACCGCTGAGGAGCTTGACGTCTTTGCGCAGCACGATCGTTCCAGAGACAGCGAACTTAATGATGCGCGGCCCCGTTACATTCTGAACGTAATAGCGGAATGTTCCAGGCACTGGGGTCGCAGGGTCATCAAGCGTGGTCACGGTATAGACTGTTCCGCCGCATCCGCCTGTCGTACCCTTTCCGAATCCAAGAATCTCAAAGCCAGGGCATCCGGCAGGTGTATTAGTCGGTGTCGCTGTATCCTGTGAAATCGGCGTCGATGTTGCGGTGTTTGCCTGCGTCCGAGTTGGCATAGGCGTTCGCGTCGGCGCAATGGTCGGAGTGCGCGTCGGTGTCTCGGTCGGCATTATGGTCGGTGTCGGCGTGGCGGTCGGTCGAATCGGCGTCGCAGTGGGACGCGGAGGGGCCGGTATAGACGTTTCGTCCGGCATTTCGAAGTCTCGCGAACGCGCGATGGAAACTGATTCAATAATTACGCCTTTATCAAATGGGGTGCGCGCCTGATCTGGACTCCATGAGAACTTGAACCAGCGGCTATCATTATACCAATTGGTTTTTATCGTGAGTGAATCACCAACGCTCAAATGGCGAACGATAGGATCATTTTCGGAGCGGTTGTCCCAGATAGTAACCGTACCCGCATACAGGGGATTGGAAACGTCGATGGAAGTGATCACATAATTCGAGAGTAGCTTAAGCTGCGCCTCGCCCTTCCGTGATGAAACGCCGAGCGGAACTTTATTTAATACGCGGAATGCGAGCTTGCGATCGGCGCCAACAGAAATTTTATTCCTGAACTTAACTGCCCGAACGACTTCCCGATCTCTGGTCGAGCTGCCGGGACGGAGCGGAATCAATTGCACCACCGTTGGCTCAGAGCCAATGGGAGCATCATCGGCCAGCAATACTGCCGGCGAAAGCGTAGCTGACAACAATAATGATAATCCGCAATTGCGAATCGAAGCGAACATCTTGAAACGCATAAGACTCCAGATCGGAAAATTTCGTAGGAAGGTGTAGCTTTCGAGGCGAAATAGATTGTTTCTGAAAAATCGAACGAATGAGCGGAAGTAAGCAGGTAACCCCAATAAATGATTGGAAATTATGCAACGGGTGGAACAGCCGAGTTCATAACAATTTATAGCGTCGAAACAACCTCGTCATTCGGAAAGGAAGATGACATGAAGTCGCTGTCTCAATGGGTGCTGTTTTTTGTCGCCGCCGCACTGCTCGCATTCACAGGCATGGCCCTCAAGTTGAAGGAGGACTTTGGCTGGGATTGGGTTCAGTGCGTCAAGTACGCTCTCGCAGCCGCAGGCATGGCAACGCTCGCCTTCGCCGTGAAGATGCGTACGCCAAGTCAGAGTCACGATTCGAACGACACCGCGTCGCTTGGTCAGTGGCTAGTATTCGGTGCTGTGCTCGCATTCTACGCGTTCTTCGCTTTAGCTCTCCCGATCAAGGAGCGCTATGGGTGGGACTGGGGAATGTGTGTCGAGTACGCGATCGGATGCGCGGGCATGGGCACCATCGCCTTTGCCGTGATTATGCAAAAGCGGCCGAGTGAAGACTAGCACCGGATCGAGCGGCTTCAGAAGGTTACTTCTGAGGTTTCAGAGAATTAACTCTGGAAGGAACAGGTTGTTTCTTCGCTCGTTTTTTATCAATTCCCGCGCACGGCGCAAGAACGAGTAGACCTTTTTACTGCTGGCGATCTCGCAGCCATACGTAAAGATCGGACACTGGGAAATCGCCCGAAAGATTCTTTAAACCATACGTCGAATCCGACGGCGTGGCCTCTGTGAATTGATATACGTAAATGCGTTCAATCGAAGAAATCTTCTCGATTAAAAATGGCCACACCTGCTCGCCATACGCTAGCTGATTGTTTACGCCCTGCGCTCCCGATTCGGTAATCCAGATCGGCACGGGACGCTCATTGAGAAAATCCGAAACGCCATCGGGCACAAGCACATTTTCAAATTGCCTTCCATAATAATGCGCGTTGTACCGATCGACAAAACTATCAACTCCCGCCGCCGCCATGCGCTTATTATAGTCGAGAGTTCCGGGGAAGTTTTGATTGATCGCCGTGGTCGCCGCATTGACTACGATCTTATTCGGAGAGATGGATTTGATGACGCTGTGCGCCTTCCCCAACAGCTCAACATAATTTTCGGGATTCGCAGCGATGTCGAGCAGCTGATTATCGGCATTGCTCGTCATATTGGGCTCGTTCCAGATCTCCCAAGCGATTATCCGGCCATTTCCTCGGTAGCGCTGCGCGACTTTTCGAACAAATTGCTCGACAAAGGTCGTGCGCGGATCGCCGCCGGTCCAATTGGCCGGATTACTCACCCATGACGGTACTCCAGTAAGCACGGCAACGGCATCAACTCCGGCAGGCAGGGAGGCCGCAATCGCGTCGTAAAATGAGAAATTGGGCGCGCTCGATGGTGACGGCTGCACCGCATCATCCCAATTAAAAAGAATGCGCACGAAGGAGAGGCCTAAGGTATTTTTTACCTCGCCGAATTGCCCTGAAATACTGCCGAAACGTGAATCGTTGACGAATGCGTTGACGCCAAGACGGGATGTGTCGATTGTTTTCCTTTTCGGGCCTCCATTAATCAAGTCCTGCCCCTCTTCAATCGCATCATCTACGGACGAGTTGTTGCAACCAACGAGCGCTATACTTATTAATATAACGAATGAAAAAAGCGCCGCTTTCGCCTGCCTCATTAGACCTCCCGTGATAAATGTTCTCCGACTCTCCATCGCATGATTCTCATCAGATACACCACTTTTATACCTAGCGCAAAAAGGCCTTTAATCTATACTGGTACCTTAGCAGGAAAGTTCTTTTCACCTCGAACAAGCAGAGACGATGGGCGAAAATAGTGGCAACTCAGCATGCATAGAATACTTTCTCGCAAAAGCTCCGCTTTTTCGAATCATTCATAAGGTACTCGTGTATTGCTGTGCTTCCGCTGGTCGCAGCGCTCCGCTGTGCCGGCAAAGGCAATCTGGTAAGACCTTTTGGACGGAGCGCTAGCATTCAATGGCACTCTCACGTGGACGATTTATAGGTGTTTATTCGGGCATTCAGCTCACTCGGAGGCTGCGCTCACTTCGAGTCCGCACGGTGATTCTCGCCTTAATTTCCACGTCGGTGCTGGCATGTGCGCTCAATTTGCAGCCGGCGATGCTCGTTGACCGTATTAAAAACAGAGGGCCCGTGGCGATTAGCAGTTCAAATCCGTATATTGTCGCCAATCAATATCTCGATTACCAAAAGGAAACGAGCGTCAACATTGCCCAGTTCTTGAATACACGCGGCATGCCAGCGGCTATCGAGATACAGAAACCGCTCTTTGAGACTACCAAGACGTACATCTACTACCCTGAAAACGGTGAATACTACATCCTGGCCGAGATGTCGGACGACTGGTCGGTCGCGGGTCCCTATCGCCTCTCGCCGAAGAAAGCGCGCCAAATTGAAGAAGTGGCTGGCGCGGTACCGATTCGGTAAACTAAATCGCCTTTTTGCGGAGACTGAGCGCATGCGCATAAACTTCGCGCAGCGTGTCTTCGAGCTTATAATGAGGTGTCCAGCCGAGTTCGCGACCGGCTTTAGCTATATCGGCGCGCACCTCGGGCACTTCTGACGGTCTCATCCGTTCCGGATCGTGTTCCAGCGAAACCTTAAGTCCCGCAACGTCGATTAAGGTGCGGAGAACCGTTTCTATCGAAACCGCCTGCCCAGAACCCAAGTTATAAACTCCCGCGCCTTTTTCAGCAGCGAGCCGGTACCCACGGACAATATCACGGACATCGGTAAAGTCTCGGCGCGAGTCGAGATTGCCAACGCGTAGTACCGGGGCACAGCCAGATTCGGCAATCTCCGCCAACTGACGCGCAAAATTTGGCGCGACAAAGCGCTCATTTTGGCCGGCGCCGATATGATTGAATGGACGCGCAATTACCGAGCGCACCTTCAAAGAATTAGCAAAACGAGCGGCCACTTGCTCCGCCATCACCTTTGTCAAACTATAGTTATTACAGGGACGCAATGCGGTCGATTCGGACAGTGGCAGATCCTGCGGCGTAACCCGGCCGTAAACTTCGGCCGAGCTAACAAGAACGATAGTTGTGCGGTCACCGTACAGCTCGCTGGCGCGATAAATATTGTAGGTTCCGGTAACATTGATCGAAAGAGCGCGCTCGAAGTTCTCCTCTGCTTCGGGAACAAAGGCGATTCCAGCCAAATGATACACGACCTCGGGCCGAATCGCGCGAATTAACGGGAACACCGAATTTGGATCAGCGATGTTAATCGGCTCCCACTGGACGCGATCCAAAATCGATTTGTGTTCTGGATGGTTGACGAGAAAGGGCGATTTTCCGGTGACTTCACTGGTACTATGGCAGGCAACCACCGTGTCGCCGCTCTCTAGCAGGTGCTTAACTAGATATTGTCCGACAAATCCGCTCGCGCCTGTTACCAACGCCTTCATAAAATATCGAGCCTATCCCGTTCACCCGCCGAACAGACGGAAGCTTTTAGCGGTTCGCCGAAAGCCGGGCAATATCCGCGTCAACCATCATATTGATCATCTGTTCGAAACTAACTTCTGGCTCCCAACCAAGCGCCTTTTTGGCTTTGCTCGGATCGCCGATTAAAAGATCAACTTCTGCGGGGCGAATAAATTCCGGATCGATCTTCACGTATTTTTGCCAATCAAGGTCGGCTCGTGAAAACGCGACTTGGACGAGATCGCGCACCGAATACACTTTGCCGGTGGCGATAACGTAATCGTCAGCCTTCGACTGCTGTAGCATGAGCCACATCGCCTTCACGTAATCGCCGGCAAAACCCCAATCGCGCTGCGCATCGAGATTTCCAAGTCGGAGTTCCTTGCTCAAGCCAAGCTTGATACGCGCCACACCATCGGTTACTTTTCTGGTCACGAACTCGAGACCGCGGCGCGGCGATTCATGATTAAATAGAATTCCCGAGCAGGCAAAGAGATTGTAGCTCTCTCGATAGTTAACCGTGATATAGTGTCCGTAGACTTTTGATACGCCGTACGGCGAACGCGGGTAAAAAGGCGTCATTTCGGTCTGCGGAACCTCGCGCACTTTTCCGTACATCTCGGAACTCGATGCTTGATAGATACGAATCGAAGGGTCTACGAAGCGAATCGCTTCGAGTAGGCGCGTTACGCCGACGGCTGTGAACTCACTGGTGAGCACCGGCTGAGACCAGCTTGTGGGCACGAAGCTTTGCGCGGCAAGGTTGTAAACCTCCTGAGGCTTTACTTTTTGCAAGATGGCGGCCAGTGAGTATTGATCGAGAAGGTCGCCTTGAAGCAGCTCGATTTTCCCCATCAAGTGTTCGATACGCTCAAACTTCTCCACCGACGAGCGGCGTACCATGCCGTATACTTTATAACCCTTCTCGAGCAGGAACTCCGCCAAGTACGATCCGTCTTGGCCGGTAATACCCGTAATCAATGCTACCTTATTTGCCATAACTGCTATGTCTCCTTTTTACCGACAGGATTGGAACATAATTTATCCAATTCGGTCAATAGTTTAAGCCCTTTTTCGGAAGATCGCGCCGAAGTTAAAGGAATGACTTGGTTTTGCGGCGCGCCGACGGCACAGTGAGGAATTCAGAGCAGCTCTGTGCGCTTCTTTTGCTTCAAAGCCTCGACTATTTTTCGGACTTCCTGCACTTCGCTACTGGGGCAGATGAGCAGCGCGTCGCCCGAATCAATCACCACTAAATTCTCAACGCCAAGCACCGCGGTAAATTTATGGTCAGACTGCACGACGCAATTCTTTGATTCGATCGCCAACACATCCCCGTGGAGTAAATTACCATCCCGATCACGCTCAAAGTGTTCTGCCCACGCGTCCCACGATCCCACGTCGTTCCACCCGAATGGTTCCGCATCGATTACCGCGCAATTACGCGCGTGTTCGAGCACGCCAAAATCGATCGAGATCGATTCGAGCGTCGGAAAAACGCGGCTCATAACTTCTTTCTCCGACGGAGTGCCGATCGAGGCGCGAATCTCCTCAAGTCCAGCAGCAAGTTCGGGCAAGTAGCTCTTAATCGCCGCCAAAATTGCCGAGGTGCGCCACACGAACATTCCACTGTTCCAGAGGAAATCGCCGGCTTCGAGATACTGCTCAGCGCGCTCGAGGCTCGGTTTTTCGAAAAAGCGATCGACGCGATATGCGCCTTCGGTGAGGCCCTTACCGCGCTTGATGTATCCGTATCCCGTATGGGGATGAGTCGGACGCACTCCGATCGTCACCAGCATATCCTGCCCACGGGCGACGTCAGACGCCTTGCGGATAGCATCACAGAGCAAATCATCATTCGAGATTGCGTGATCGGCGGGAAGAACCACACACACCGCATCGGGACATTCGTGATCGACATACACGGCAGCGAGACCGATTGACGCCGCGGTATTGCGACCGACCGGCTCGGAAATCACGATTGAATCAGGAACGTGCTCGCGTATCAACGGTTCATGCAACATGTTAGTTACAACGTAGGTGGAGCCAGCCCCCACCAACGGACGTACCCGGCGCGCCGTGGCCTGAATCAAGCTCTCGCCGTCGTCGCTTATCGATAGGAACTGCTTCGGTCGCTTCATGCGGCTCACTGGCCAGAATCTTGTCCCCTGCCCGCCCGCGAGAATTACGGCAAAAATCTTATCTTCCTGATTCACCGCCTGCTACTCCAAAATTTTTATATCCTTCAAATGATACCGCAGTCCCTGCTGCCACGAGATCGGAGCTCGACCAATAGTCTTCGCCAACTTTTCCGTATTAAAAACTGAATACATCGGACGAGGGGCAGGTCGGCCGAACTGAGCGGCCGAAATCGGATCGATCCTAACCATCCCCGAGCGCTCGATTTTAGCCGCGCTCAAAGTCAGAATTTCGTTGGCAAATTCGAACCAGCTTACGGCACCCGCGCAGCTCGCATGATAAATTCCAGCACAACTGAGTCGTCCAATATCGAGCACTACCTCCGCCAGCCATCCCGCCCAGGTCGGAGACATGATCTGATCCGAAACAACCGTCAGCGCATCGCGCTTCTTGAAGAGATCAATCATTGTATGCACGAAATTTATTCCCTTTTGTCCATGAAGCGACGAGGTACGCACGATTACCGAGTTCATGGGATATGCGTCGAGAATTGCTTCTTCGCCCGCGCGCTTCGAAGCGCCGTACACACTAATCGGATTAACTGGATCTTCTTCAGTTAAGGGCGTCGAGCCGGTGCCGTCGAATACATAGTCGGTAGAGATGAAAATATGGCGCGATCCTAGCTCACGAGCCGCGAGCGCGACATGGCGCGCGCCGTCGCAATTGGTGCGAAACGCTTCCGCGCGCTCAGTCTCCGCCTTATCAACGGCAGTGTACGCGGCGGCGTTTATAATCAGATCGGGCTTTACCGTTGCGGCGAGGAATTTTACACCGTCTTTATTCGCGACATCGACTTCCGATGTAACCGGAGAAACAACTGTAAAATTAAGATCCGCGGCGCGCTGCTTCAGCTCATACCCGAGCTGTCCGCTTCCGCCGAATAAAAGAATCTTCATTTCGAAGCCACCTGCTCTTTAGCGTCCCGAATACATGCGCTCATAGTACGCCGCATAATCACCGCACTTGATATCCTGCCACCAGCTCTTGTTCGTCTGATACCAATCAACCGTCGCCTTGAGGCCTTCCGCAAATGGAATGGCCGGTTTCCAGCCGAGTTCGGTATTGATCTTGGTTGTATCGACCGCATAGCGGCGATCGTGCGCAAGGCGATCCGTAACGTATTTTATCAGCG
>CAYTAW010000077.1:0-10726 GCA_964435675.1 uncultured Bdellovibrionales bacterium | reverse complement strand
CCCCACGGATGATTCGTGGTGACGGTTGGGTGCCGGTTTTTGAATGCGAAGGCGATCATTTTAGTTTCGTCGAGTTCGATAGCAGCTTTAAGGTGACTGCCGCAGCGGAAAAAAAGCGCATCAGTCCCTATGGCACAGTTGGATTATACTATTTCTCCACGGTATCGACTTTCAAGGCTGCGCTCATGCGCTGTTCATTCAAGGGGCTAAAAGAGAAGTTTGTTGCCCCACTCTATGCTGAACTCATCTCGGCCAATCAGCCGGTTTATACCTCGCTCATTCCGCCTGCGGCCGTGCACGTTTTAGGAACGCCCGAAGAGGTGCG
This sequence comes from uncultured Bdellovibrionales bacterium, assembly GCA_964435675.1. Taxonomy (GTDB): domain Bacteria; phylum Bdellovibrionota_C; class UBA2361; order UBA2361; family CAYTAW01; genus CAYTAW01. The sequence continues at coordinate 10,401 of CAYTAW010000077.1, read as the reverse complement.
GCAATTCGATCCGGCATTCTCATTTTAGGTATGGCCGAAGCATTTCACTGAGCCGGTGTGACAAGACGGCGCACGTGAGCGCAAGTGCGGCTAATCCGCCGAAGTATTTGAGGTGCATACCCTTCATGCGCGCTGCGGATTCGCTGTTAATTATTGCAAAAGCAGCTCGAGGAACCATCCAAAACGAGGTCAATATGGTAGCGAGGAGAGTACCTAAGGCGACGCCGGCAATTCCGAGGTATGGTGCAGCGAGGAGCGTGAGCACGATATTGAGCAGCGCTTCTGCGACGTTAGCGCGCACCAGAAAATTGAGCTGGTTAGTCGCCCAGAGAACCGAAGCAAAGCCGCGAGAGATTGCCTCGGCAGGAAGCCACAGCGCGACGATTGCAGAGAGCGCAGCGCCTCCGTAAAATGCGTCTCCCACCCAAAGGTCTACAAAGAGTTGATTGAAAAAAAAGCAGCCAATTGCACACGCGAAGGCGCCGGCAATGACATGTGAGATCATGCGAAAAAAGAATTCTGAAAAGCGCTCGTTAGATTCGCTAACTGAAAGCTTGGAAAGCGGTGCGAAAGCAGAAGAGGTGATGCTGCCGAGCACGGTGAGAGGAACCCGCACGAGGCGCTGAGTAACCGCATAAACGATAACGGCTTCGGGACCAACGAAATGGGAGATTACCGGTGTATCTGTCCGCTCACGAACGATGAAACAGAGCTTCGTAGCGAAAACGCCGCGGCAGAACTGGAACATCGAGCGAAAAACGCTCTTCTCGGGCGCGGTGAGCGTTCCGTAAACCGATCGCGGTAGTAAGATGGCAGCGAGTGTGGTCGCCGCCGCCAGCCCGGCGAACTGGCACCCGATTAAGGTCGTGTAGTGTGGATTGTGCGGCAAGAGGACGAGCGTTAGTACGCCAGTCACTGCGCCCTCGATTAGGCCCAAAAGTCCATAGGTTCCCGAGTTTTGCAGTGATAGGTGCAAAAGCTTGAATAGTCCGAGCGGCACGGCGATTCCAAGGTAGAGCGTCGCGAGGCGCAGAGCCCTCACTAAATTGTCGGCGTCAGCGGCGTTAGCTACGGTTTCCATGACAAAGGGAGCAGCTGCCATCCCGGTTATGATAATTACTATGGCAATCGAGCACGTCGCGCTTAGCATAGTGGATATTAGCGCGCCAATTTTCATGGGAGAATTTCCGGCATTGTGCTCGATGCAATACTCCCGCACAAAGAATTGCCCGGTACCAATTTCGAAAAAAGCTAAGATTGAAATTAATGTATAAGCGGCGAGCCAATAGCCGTAATTAGCTCCGAAAGATGCGATGCACTGCGCGGCGACGGCCAAATTAAGAAGAAAGAGCGAGAGGTAACTGAACATGTCTGCCGATACGCCGCGCAAGATGGTGGCCCCCGCGCCTCTCTTCTTTTGAACGTTGTCCTGCATGCTCAAGTTACCGAATAGTTACTGACGGCAACTATAACAGTATTGTGATATCCCGTCGATGCGCTGACATATTCCGCTATTGTTAATGCTGCTAGCGTTGAATAATAATCAACCTTGCCAAATGAGTAATCCTTCCTCCCATAAACGTCTCGTCTCGGTCGATGTGCTTCGAGCAATTGCTGCGCTGGCGGTTCTTATTAGTCATGATTATTCCGTACTGCAATTTGAAGGTTCGGCCTACTATTTCGATTATTTGATAGACTATGGTAATCGATTTTTCCTCTCAATATTTCGCGGCGGCGCGGGGGGCGGTAATCATCCGGGGGTAGTCGTCTTTATAGTGCTGAGTGGTTTTTGCATACATGGCACGTTGGCGAGGGATCCTGAGCGCGCGAACTCCCCTTTTTTTTGGCGGCGCTATTTCGTGCGGCGCTTTTTCCGCATTTACCCAGTGTATTTGTTCGGTACGGCGTTCGGCGCCACACTATTATACTTCATGCAAAATTTGGCATTGAGTCCCGATATCCATGGAACGCAGATCTCGCCAACGAGTCTTCTCGCTAAATGCGCGTTACTTGGTCCGCTTTTTCCGGGCCTCGATCCCGGTTCGGGCAACGTGCCACTCGAAACCGTCGCGACTGAAATGTGGCTCTATGCTTTTTATCCCATATTATATTTAGTTGCCCTGCGCTCAGTTTTCGCGGCGGCCATAATAGTAACGTTTTTTTATATCTTATCAGTTGCCGCACTTTATTGGGGCTTCGATCCAGTGCAGATGTATTCTACATTTCCTAGATTTCTTCTTTACTGGGTGATGGGCGCTGTTGTTGCCCATTACTTTTATCGGAAGAATACGTTTGCCATCTCGACGCTATCCTTTTCTACGACCGCTTCCTTCATAGCGTTGCAGCTTGCCAATCAGTTTCTCGATGTTAAGGGTGGTTATCTCATTCGGGTTCCTTTGATGGCTTTTTTCTCGGCGATGATTCTCCTCTTACTGTTAACCGTAGAATCTCGCCGGCAAATTATCAACCCGCTTTTCTCTTTGTTGGCTTGGATTGGGGAGCGGAGCTACAGCCTATACGTCGTACACATGCCGATCGTGCTCTTTGTCTGGGGGCTCACGGTCGGCGGGCTATTCACGGTAGTTCCTGTTCTCGGTCCTCGATTTCTCGCTTTTGCGCTTTCGCTGGGTGCGATGCTCTTCGTGTATCGCCGTGTCGAGAGTCCCTCGCACCGTTATGCGCACGAGACCGCAGCAAAAATTGGCGCGGAGGCTGCATGAGCCGACTACGGTTTATCAATGTATTGCTGCTGATCACGTCAGTACTGGTTGCACTTGTCCTGGGAGATATTCTACTCCAGCGCGTAGTCCCTGATTCGATTATTGATAAAAAAGACTACTATTCGTCGGACGCCTATTTCGGGTGGACTTACGCTAAGGGAAAAGATTTTGATTCGTACAACGCGTTCGGTGAGCGCGTACATCTCCGGTTTAGTGGCGACGGTTTCCGCCTTTGGCATGTTCCCGAGGAGTCGCGGGCGGCAAAGCGCATAGTATATTTGGGCGACAGCGTTGTCGGCGCAATTCAAGTTAATCAGGCGGATCATTTTATCGAACGCGTAGATCTCGAAAATGCAAAGCACGGGGTTGTGAGCGCCGGATTTAATTACGGCGTGAATGGTTTTTCCACCGATCAGGAATTGATGGTGCTCGATCGCTATATAAAATCAGTGAAGCCCGATCTTGTTGTTTGCCTAGTAGTCGACAACGATTTTCCTTTTCTCGATACCGATCGCTTCATCGTTAACAAGGTGCTCTACGGTAAACCGCGCGTCAGGTTCAACGCCGAACAGTGGGAGATTGTCGAGGCGCCATTCTCGAAGGTGGAGATTCCACAATCGTGGTTCGCGCGCCTTGTTAGTAAATCCCTCATCATCTCCCGGCTGCGACGGCTTTGGCAGGAACGGCGCGCGCTTGACCCCGATCGGAGCGAAGGAGATTTTCAAACACTAAATTCGCATCTTGAATGGGAGTCTCTGATTGCTGCCCGTAAAGAATCGAGTCTCGGGACTGAGAACTGGCGAGTATTTAATAGACTCATTGCCGCGATGGATCGAATTGCCCGGTCCAATGGCGCTCATTTTTTATTGGTTCCTTTTCCCGACCCTTGGAGCATGGTGCCGGAGGCCCGGGCCGTTTTAGAGAGAAATGGCGCCAAACCTGACCTACTCATAGAAAATATTCTCAGTCATGCGCGGCAGCTTGATGTGCGGGCTGCTGCGAACACGCTCTCGTGGGTGCATAGCGAAACGCTCGCAGCAGAAGAGCGAAAAAAACTATACTTTATCAAAAACAATCAGATCTTTGACGGTCATCTTACATCATTTGGTCATGCTGCATTTGCTGAGCTGCTGGCCCCGGTGATACGTTCGTCACTCGAAGAATCCAGATAATTAAAGATGCCCTAGTCCACGGGCTATAGCCACGAAATTTACCGTGCGGAACTGCTCGTGTGATTCGCGGTAATGGGGGATCGGCTGCATGAACCCGGAAGGGGTGATACGAAAGATGCGCATCTCGTACTGAGTGAAAAAATACCAGAAATCTTGGAAATAGGTGCGAGTATCTATATTGCAGCCGCCAAATTCGAACGTAACCATATCGACTTTCGCCGCGTCGAGCATGGCGGTTGCCCCCCGCAGCGCGTCGAGTTCATGCCCTTCGATATCCATTTTTAAGAGATGGATATGGTCGATTTCGTTTTGCGTGCAATAACTATCGATCGTTTCTATTTTTACTTTCTCCGAGCGATCAAATTGAATCCCAAAATGGTCGAGGCGTCTCCGCGTAAGCGAAGCAAGTCCCGACCCTTCCGAATTGTAGTGAAGCTCTGATTCTCCGGCGGTGCGTCCGAGGGCGACGTTGTTCAAGTGTACTTTCGGATTGTTTTTCCATCGGCGCGAAAGCGAGTCAAAAGTTATCTTGCCTGGCTCGAATGCGTGGATAGTGGTGTGAGACTCACCGAGTGACTCGATCGTGACTTGTGTAAAATCGCCGATGTTCGCACCGACGTCGAAGACGCAATAGGGGGGGGGAAGATTGTTCCGGAGCAGCGAAAGTACTGTACGTTCGCCGCTGGACATCACACCGCCGCCCGAGCCAATTCCCATCAAGTATTGCGAAGCGGAAACATTCTTTTCCAGCGCGTTTTGGATTAACCGCGACCCTGAAAGCCGCACCATGCAATTTCGAATTAGCGACATGATTTCTCCCTTTCGAGTATCTTAGCGCCGAAAAGCCCCCCTGTACATCGTGCAGGTGAGCATGCCCAAATGAAGAGCCTAGGTATAGCTGCTGAGAGTACTTTCAGGTTGACAGGAAAGGGGCGCGGCAGTTAGCGTTATTGGGGAGGGTGTATGAAGGTTTCCGTTTGTATTCCGGTCTATAATATGAGCCATTGCATCGAACGCGCCGTGCGCTCGGCGCTCGGGCAGGATTTTGACGACTTCGAAGTCTTGGTGGTGGATAACGGCTCGACGGACGGAACCTGGGAGATTCTCAGTAAGCTCTCTGCGCCCAATTTGCGCGTCATTCAGAACGAGACTAATCTCGGCTGTTATGGAAATCATAACAGCTGCCTCGCGCACGCCCGCGGCGAATGGATTAAATTCCTGCATGGCGACGACGAGCTTCTTCCGGATTGTTTAACTACGATGTACGCGGCGGCTCAGAAGTGTCCGGAGAATACGGGATTGATCGGCTGCGGCGCGATTCACTACGGATACGATGATACTGAAGCCTTCCGCACCCCAATCCCGGATCGTCTGTTCATCTTCCGTCCCGCACCGCCGCAGGAGTTTTATCAGTGTGGAAATATAGTTGGGACCCCCACTATGGTGATGATTCACCGGGAATTGACGCTAAAGGTTGGTGGATTCGATTTGGCGCTCGAGCCCGGAGCGGACGGCGATATGTGGACAACGTTGCGCAAGCATTACTATACCGCGATCATGTCCGCGCATAAGGTAATCGTCCGAGATGATCTGCCTGATAATTTGCAAAAGCGAGTTGCCGTAGCGGTGAAGCTCTTCAAGCGCGCGTGCCGCGAGATAGATAAGTGGGCGCGCATCGAAAATTCCGGTTTGACCGATTATCGTCAGATAGACGCGCGCTTCCGGCGCTGGTTTTGCAATGAGACGTATCGTTACTGGTGGTCATCACTGAAATACGCGGCTATGGGGCGTTTCGAATTACTGCGCGCTGTATGGAGCGAGCTCAGTCAGCGCAGGCTTGCGCTGGTGACATTCGCTTCTTTTATCGGTCGCAGCATCGGTGGCCGTCTTGTCGACGGTGAGCGGAGCATGCCCTGGAGTGCACGCCTTTCACACCTTGAGTACCGTCCGACATAAGGTCATTGGTGGATATTTGGATTGTCACCGTAGGAGAGCCGCTACCGAAGACGGCTTCGGCCGAACGCCTCTACCGCAGTGGTGTCCTCGCAGAAAAATTGGCCGGACGCGGGCACCACGTCACATGGATATCCTCGAATTTCGATCATTTTGCTAAGAAGTTTCATCAGTTTCCGAATGACGAGGTAAGGATTTTAGAGAATTACCGGCTTCTTTTATTAAAAGGGCCTGCCTATTTTTCTAATATCGGCCCCCGCCGCATCTTCAATCACCTCTTTCTAGGATACCGCTATTTACGATTGTTGCGGACGTTGCAGACGCCCGATCTGATTCTATGCAGTTATCCGACCATAGAACTTTCATGGCTTTCCGCGGACTATGCAGCGCGGAAGAAGATTCCCTGTCTTCTCGATATCCGAGATCTTTGGCCAGACATTTTCATCGATTTTGCGCCACGGCTGTTTCGTCCTATTTTCGCAATGGCGTTTTTCCCTTTCATGCTCATGAAGCGGCGCGCCTTGCGGCTGGCCGCAGGGTTAGTCGGCGTTTCCAAGTCTTATTTGAGCTGGGGGTTGAGTGCTGCCGGACGACAGCAGCGAGAAACCGACCGCGTAATTCCACTTGGCTACGAGAGCAAGACTGCTTTTGACCGGAATCAAGAGAATCTGCGCTCTGCGAGGGCGGATATCGGCATTCCTCCCGACGCGTTCGTCGCCGTTTTTGCTGGAAGCTTCGGCTTTAGTTATGATCTGGAAACGGTGGTTTCGGCGGCGCGGCTTCTGAAGGACGCACAGTCCAATATCTACTTTGTTCTATGCGGGAGCGGAGAAAAGTTTGAGTTCATTAAAAGATTGTCGCAGGATTTGCCCAATGTCTTTCTCACGGGCTGGCTCGATGGCCGCGCATTGAGTTCCGCTATCGGCTCTTCGGATGTCGGTTTAGCCGCATATAAAAAAGGAGCACCACAAAGTCTGCCGAACAAACTCTTCGAATATTTCGCAGCAGGGCTTCCTGTTGCCTCCAGTTTGCAGGGAGAGGCAGCCGAACTCATCGACACAAACCAGTGCGGGGTCTTATATCAAGCAGAGAATGCTAAGAGTTTGGATACGTCGCTGCAGGCCTTGGCTGCAAATCGCGAGCACTGCCGGCGCTACGGAGCTAACGCACATCGACTATTTGAATCGCATTTCTCGAGCGAGTCTGTGTTTGGGGAGTACGTCAAATTTTTAGAAGGCTTCTCGAATGGTGATGCGCCGCAGTTACCGAAGACTGCTTGAAAATTGCTCCAACCACACCTCTAAACAGTACAAATTGAAAATATCCTTACTCCCTACGCCTGCGGCGGCGGCGCGGAAGCGGTCGAGTAGTTTCAACACGCCGTCCTTACGCGCAAAGCCGTGTTGATAAATGTGCGCGTCCCCCGAAAATTTCTCGACGATGCGCGGGGCAAATAGTTCGCGGATCCAGCGCTCTTCGGGAAGACTGAACCCTTTTTTGTCTTTACGAAACGCTATTCGCTTTGGAAGCAGCGGCGACATCGCCGATCGTAGCGCATACTTTGTGACGCCGCCTCGTATGTGCCACTTTTCGGGGAGATTCGCCAAAATATTAACAATCTCAAGGTCGAGGAATGGCACGCGCATCTCGCATGAGTGCCGCATCGACATGCGATCTTCATAGTGTAAGATTGCCGGCAACGAGGTTTCAAACAGGTCGACCGCCTCCCGTTCGCGCAGTCCCTTCGCCGCAGTCATCGAAAAAAAACGAGCATTCTCCAGCTCTTCACCTAAATACGAGGCCTTCACCCAATCGCGCAGGAAGGGAATATAGCGCTTGGCTTCGGCGATTCTGAATTCCCGGTATATTTCTGAATTAAATAGTGCGCCGCCGCTCTGCAAGAAAAACTCGGCAAGCTTGCCCTTGCGCAGTGAATCCATAAGATGGATGTAGAAAAATTTATTGTATCCACCGAGCTGCTCATCTATCCCTTGCCCCGTTAAAAGCACCGTATATCCTGATTGCTTGGCCAATCTCACCAGATCGCTGTGCGCCGCCACAGTAAAGGTTGTTACCGGCTGCTCGTTATAGCGGCATAGCTCGGGCAGCGATTCGAGATAATACTCGGGATTTTGATCGACGTTTAGATAGGTCGGTTCTATTCCACACGTGCTCGCCATCAATCTGATGTGCGCTTCTTCGGAGATCTGCTCGGACGACGATATCACTGAAAAGCAGTGTGGGGCCTTTCCGGTCGCTTCAATTGCTGCCGTGAGAAGTGACGAGCTATCGAGCCCTCCTGACAGAAATAGCGCCGATGGGACATCGCTCAATAAATGCCGCCCAACGGATTTTCGAATCGCCTCGCGCAGCATCCCAATAGGGTCTGATATAACCTGCGCTTCTCCGCCGCGCATCGGATGCCGCCAATAAGGCACCGCCGGCAGGGTTAATCCGCTTTTTGGCGCGAATGAATTAAGCGGGATTCGCACGAACGAACTCGCGGGGATAGAGTTAATAGAATCGAAAAACGTTTCCTCGTTCGTGTTGAGAAGCGATTGAAAAAGATATCGGCCAACGGAGTCGGTATTTACTTTAAATTTTGTGCGAGAAATGTCTAGGATCGGTTTTATTTCCGAAGTCACAATGAGCTGTTCTTGATCACAGTAATAATAGAGAGGCTTCATTCCGAATCGATCGCGTGAGAGAATCAGGTCATTATTCTGTCGATTGTAATATATAAACGCCCACATGCCGTTTAGGTGCTCATGCGCGTTGGCGCCGAACATATCGAGCATTGCCAGTAGTGTGGCCGTATCGCCTCTGGACGGAAGCGCTGAGAGTTCATCGTCTACCAGCCCCGCGAGCGATTGAAAATTATAGATTTCGCCATTGAAGGCAAGTACAGACTTTTTGCGCGGCGAAACCATTGGCTGATTCGCGCCCGAGGAAAGATCGAGAATTGAGAGCCTTTGATGCCCAATGCCAATCGTCAAGTTCAGATGCGGGAGCTCTTCCGACCAGAGATCTTGGAAGTTGGGGCCGCGATGTATTTGGAGTTGGTTGATACGTGCAAGGTCGGCCCTAACTTTTTCGTTCTCCAATCCAGAGCGAACGATTAACGAAATTCCGCACATACCTTGCTACGTTCTTTTTTTGCGCGGTTTTCGCGGCAAAAGAGTGAAATACTAAAATCACATGGTACGCTGCGCTCTGTTCGATTGACAAGCGGTGACTATCGAAGCGCTATCTGGAAGTAGGGCCCACGTGTTCCTTTTTTTGAGGGCTCGAAATCGACTCTTTTGGGGAGCTCGATTGTCCTTAAAATTGCGGAAATTTCTTGAAAATAGCTGCTTTTTGTTGAGTCTAATATATTGATTTTGCATGTTATTTTGTTCGAGCTGCGAATAATTCTGACAGTTATGCATCTCTGAAACACAACTTCCCCATACCTTCAATAGAACACCACACGTTTCGCAGTGTTCGAAAAACTGAGGTGTAACTGACCAGCCAGTCGATGGCTGCGAAGTACGCGGTTTATCTTGCGGAACAGTAATAGCTTATCGAGGTTTTATTGGGAGAAAACATGGAAAGTGAAAACCAGGGGTACGCAGTGAGTAGTTCAGAAAAGCTTCCGCAAATCGATAACGCTTTCGGTGCAGGAAAGGGTTATGACCCAATAAGCGAATTGATGAGAGCAATGATTTTAAGAGTGATTGACGACCTCCGTTCCGGTGGAGAGTTCCGTGAAGAGGCGATGGCTTACATCATGGATGATTCGGAGGAAACAGAAGACGATTATATATTTTCTTTCCGCGCGATCTGCAAGCAGCTCAATATGGATCCGGTGAAGACGCGCAACATGATTCTTAATCCGATTAAACGCATCAGTACCCGCCGCCGCGCAGCGTAATGCGAGTGGAGCGGAGATTAAACGGGACGCATTCGCGTCCCGTTTTTTTTGCTTAAAAATCGGGAATGTTTGCCGCTATCGCCGATCGATTCCGCGGATTGAACTGCGAATAGGGGGCCGCAAAGAGTGCGGTGCCGCCTTTCTCGAAAAGCTTGTAATACGGCGAGTTCGGTGCCGCGAATTTGCTTAGACCGTGCGCCGGGTAGTTTTCGCGCTCTGCACGCCCGACAACGATAAGGTCGACGCCGTACTGCGAGAGCAAGTCATCAATCTGCTGTCCGGGTCCTGCGCTATAGATCTCTCTGATCGCATCTTTGCGCAGCTGAATCGAGGCGCGTGATAGGCCGCGCTGATTGACATGGTGTTCCCAGCCGAGCAGGTTCGGAAGCCCCGTATTCATTTGCACCCTATTAAACTCACGGTACGCCTCACCGTGGGCTTCAACCAACACTGGCGTCCCTCCTATATGCCGATTAATCCAGCGATACAGAGCGAGTTCCTCGGGGTTAAAACGGGTAAGGTACGCCATTCCATCGAGCGTCGGGCGGACAACCGCGTCGATGCGCCGGAAGGTCGTCATCGCTTCGATGTTAATTACCGAGCCGGCAAGCGTCAGCATAAAAATCGGCAACAAGATCAGGAG
>CAYTAW010000076.1:2935-10871 GCA_964435675.1 uncultured Bdellovibrionales bacterium | reverse complement strand
TACTCGAACAGCGTAACGGAGATTCGCGTGGTTTCAGGATCCAAAGATTTTGTTCTCGAAGTGTCGCGGTCGAAACGAGCAAGCTTATCTCTAACTCGCTTGTGAAACTTTTCTCCTTCCGAGAAAATCCAGCGGTGAATTTCCGCTCGATGCTTCGATGGAATATTGTCGAATGAGGTTCTTAAGTGAAAATGCTTATCGTCGGTTGATGTCGCATTCTCCTCGATTGCAGCAAGGAGATCGGAACCGTCCGCCTCATACATTGCGAATATTTTGGCAGAATTTCCAATGGGAACGAATTCCTTGGCTTGAGCGATGACCGTGTCCTTCTCTTTCCTAACCAGACCTGCGCGCTCCATTTCGAAGAGCACCGTATAGGGATTGATTTCTCTGCTCACTTTTCGCACGAGGTCGACGAATTCGCTTTCCTTACCGACGCATGAAAGAGGCTGAGGACGTCCGGCGAGAGAGAATTCCTTGTCTACTTGCCATTGCCCCAACACCTTGGTCATCAGATCGGCGTGCGCGGGCTCGCTACGAGTCCCGCCTTGAATTAGCGTGACGTCCTTTCTATGCACGCCTGTGATCAGCGCAATCTTGCTCGCACTCACCTCAACACCGCCGCGTTCAAGAACCTTTACCGCCTCTTCCACTAGAACCTCTTTAAACATCTGCTGAATGTCCTGCAGTTTAATCGCTTGCCGCAGACAAAACCGAGCCACCGGCAGCAGACTTGTCTTTATGAATAGACTTTTTAATTTTGCGGGTAATTTCTTTTTCATGGGTGTGATTCCTTCGCACCCTTATACCCCCCACCTTTCCTTTACACAATAATTTGATGCGATATTTTCGCATCCTTTTATCTTACCTGGTTGAAACGCCCGACCACTGCAGAATATATAATGTAAAAGCAGGAGCTTAGGGCAATTGACGTCAGCACATCGGGCTCATTGAACGGCGATGCGAATAGTGGCGAGCCCTCCAAGAATTGAGTACGCCACATCAAAGGACTGTGGGCATAAATCACGGCAGAGCAGTTCACGAAAACCGCTGTTGTGATATTACGGATTTCTAGTTAACGCATTATTTGCCTCGTCACGGAGAGCGAGCGCAACCGCGTCAGAGGGAAAATATGCAAGTGTTTCTAGCGCAGCCGCCTTCACTTCCTGCCAGCGCTCCTGCTCTCTAAGAATTTTCATCTTTAGATAACGGGGCTCGACGTCTTGCGGGACATTTGCAATAGCCTTATCTAAATTCTGCAGGCTCTCTTCGATTTTGTTTACGGTATGCAGCCACCGCGCAAAGAAGTAGTACGGTGTCGCTTGGTTTGGCGCGAGTGAAATCGCTCTCTGAAAATGCGCTCGGGCGCGCAGGTCGTTCTTTAGATGACCACTGACAATTCCCAGGTTTATCTCGAGTGAGTAATAGTTAGGTGTTAACGGCAAGGCGCGCAAAAAATATTCTTGCGCGCCGACGTAGTCTCCGCGCCGCATCAGCGCCAGGCCATAATTCATCAGGGCGCGTCCATTTCGGGGACTCTTCGTTGCCGCATCCCTCCAGAGCGCCTCATCGGTGCTCCAAACTTTATTTCTCTGATACGTCCCATAGGCATACAAGGGAAGAATTGCGCAGCATAGCGCAGCGCCAGCCGTGCAAAAAGTGCGCGCATGTATCAAATGCGCGCTTTTCGAGAGCGCCCAGTGATGGGCATACACAACAATAGCGAATAGTAAGCCGACGAGGGGGAAAAACATGCGATGGTCATTTGCCACTTCCGCTAAAGGAACAACCGTCGTGGGTACAAGAGCAAGAAAAAACCACCCCAATCCAAACGCAGCCGGGCGCAGCGCGGCGCTCCGCGACCAGCTCAACATGAGGTTGATCATGGCAGCTAAAAAAGACAAGCCGAGCAGCGCGCGAACGTCTGTGATTCTCGGCAACAGCACAAGATCGGTATCTACCGTCAAATCAATCGGCAAAATGATAGAGCAAACGTAGTGGAAAAATATAAACGGTTGGGTAATTAAGTAGTGATATAATGAGGTCCCGCCGGGAGAAAATTTCCCCGCTTCCATGCGTGTAATCAAGAGGTAAAGTGCTCCGCAGAAAATAAACGCGGGCAGGGAGCCGCGCATCGCCGCCGCCACTTTTTTCCATTCGAAACTGACCTCCCAAAATCGCAGTGTTCCCTCTAATTCAATGAGAAGAAGGTAAAGAAACAGTATCGGCGCAAACATTATGGCTGGAGGCTTTGCTAACGCGCCTATCGCTACCGGAATGAGATAGAAGCCCCACTGTCTGGCGCGCGGATACTTGATATACATTATCAGTCCGGAGATCACGGCCAACGCTGAAAATAGATCGGCACGTTGAATTACGTAATTAACCGTTTCGGCAGCGACCGGATGAAGTCCATACCAGGCGACTGCAAAAGCAGAAAGCAGGATTCTTGTGCGCGGCTCGGGAATGCTTTTGCTGAGCAGAGAAGTGAAGAGCACATGCATAAGCCAGAGCTGAACGCAAAACCACACAAAGGTCGAAACATGAAATAATCGCGGTTTTAATCCCCCTGACATCCAATAGTCCAACGCAATCGAAGCGCTAGTCACCGGCCGATACGAACGATTCAGTGGCTGAACGCTGAAAGTCGCGGCATCAGCGAAAAACAACGGCACATTGTGTATATCCCTCATGTAGGGATTCTTTACGACCGTATGGGAATCATCAAAATGAAATTCGTTGTCGAAATGATTCGAGTAACTTGCGAAAACCGCCAATAGTATGCTGGTGAACAGCGCGGCTGAAAAAAGCCTGCCTTTTAAAATTGCGGACTGTACCATCACCGGAATCTAAACACTCTTCGCGCCTGATTGATAGTACGGCGGTCGTGGATATCTCGCTATCATGAAACGATCCACCGCTGCACTTTGAGTCGAGAAATACCGTGCTATAATTCAACTGCAAAAGTTAATACGTGCTGCCAGCCGCCGCGACCCGAGGTGAGATATTCCACTCCGTAATCGATCTTCGCCACATATTCGGCGATATCGAAAGCGTAGCCTAAGCCTGAAGAAAATCCCCCACCGTGCATATCGCCGCTCAAATCGTGGATGTCGGGGCGCAGAAAATTATAGGTACCCGCAAAAAAGCGAGCGCCTGCGCGAAAAAACAGAGAATCGTACACCTCTGCTTCACCGCCAAGTCTCAAATTGTAGAGGGAACCGTTCTCATCGCCGCCAATTACTACCCCTTCGGAAACACTAAGTAGGTTTCCCTCCGAGCGAAAATCACTGTAGTCGGCCCCGAGCGAGAGATTTGCGCCATCCCAAGACTTTTTAACCGAGATGGCCGATGTATATTGCTTTATATGGGACAATCCATCCGGTTGAAGATTGAAGTCTTCGGTATCCGATTGACCGATGCCGAGCTGAAACAGTCCGCCGAAGGAGAATCCATCGCCGAGATCGGCCTGCAATCCGAACAAATGAAGGAAGCGAGCATGGCTGTGAAGATCGGCAAGATCGGTGCGAAGCTGATCATCGTAAAAGGTGAAAGAGTACCCGATAGAAATATTTTCTGCGGGAGCAAATCCATACGCAACGGTTCGGCGGCTGCCGTCCGGCGTGCTATTGATTGGATCGTTTGTGTCTCCGTGATACCGAGAAAGAGCTAGTCCGAGTGTCCCGTAACGGGGAATTTCGCGCTCGACCTCGCCGAAGGGAATGGCCGTAGCAAGATAGCCGCGATCCTCCACCTGCTCGATCTCGTCCGGCGACGTAAAATCTTCCCCGGTCAGACTCCGCGAGGCTGCGGTGAGCCCGAGCGATGTGCGCGGAGTAAATCCCAGTCCCGCCGGATTGTTAAAATTGCAGATGCTTCCGCGGCAAAGGAGCGCGTCACTGCCACCATTTGAGATAGTACGCGCATCTTGCGGGAGCGAGAAATAGCGCTCCATAGCTTGCGAAATATAAAAATCATTTCGCGGTGCCGCAACGCAATCGGAAGCAACCGCAACAGTCACCGCAGCCAACGTTGCCATCCGCAATAAAAAGCACTGAGCGGACAGACGCCCATCCCTATATCTGAGTCTCACCGGACCTCCGCAGCATTCATTAAGTTACGCAATTACAATTCCGGGAAATTATTGCGCAATTTTGAGGAATGTAAAAGAGTCGGGAAAATACTGAGCGGTATTTCCGTGATACGAAACGAGAGACACCCTCTTCTTATCGGGCAATTCTTCAAAGCCTACCGGTCCCGTCCGCGGAAGACTAATCCTCAGGCCTGATCAGTTCTTCGGCATGAAGAGAAGAAGTAATTACGATGCTGTTACTATGATAGAGCGCAGTATTTGGCAAGCTAAACCTAATGAGGAATGACATCGCAAGAGCTCGGCACCTTATCGTGGGGCAAGGCGAAGGCGCGCTCCGAATTTGGGTACTCAGATGTAGTATCCGTCCGAAAGTTGGGGTGTACCTAATTGGCCCCTATTACGGGTACACTCAGGCTTAAGGAGACAATGCTATGGCAACAAATGGGGAATCGCAGGACTTTCGCAGAGTTTTGGATATCATCGTGCGTCTGGTACTATTGGCCGCGCTTTTGATTTATTCCTTTCAAATTCTGCAGCCATTTTTACTGACTATTCTTTGGGCGGCCATCCTTTCCGTTTCGAGCGCCCCACTCTGCAAAAAAATTTCTGAGCGCATCGGCAACCGGCCAAGAATAGCGGCGGTCCTTACCAGCCTAATCTTGTTGATGATCATTATTCTGCCGAGTCTCTATCTTGCCGAGTCTCTCGTTACCGGAATTAGTTTGGTGAGTGAAAACTGGCAGCAAGGAAAAATTAAAATCCCCCCGCCTACCGAGCAAGTAAGAGACTTTCCCCTTATCGGACATACGGTCTTCGATTATTGGACTATGGCGTACACTAATATCGAGGGCTTTCTCGAGCCGTTCGCTCCCTATCTCAAATCGGCGAGCGGTTGGATCCTCGGCGCCGCAAAAAGCATCGGACTTGTTGTTGTTAATTTTATCTTTTCCATAATTATTGCTGGCGGATTATTAATGAAACGTGAGCAGTGCACTGAGGCGATGAAGCTCATTTCCGCACGGCTCCATTCCGACCGCGGACGCGAACTTTTGAACGACGCGGTAATGACTATTCAGAGCGTCACACGCGGCGTTGTCGGGGTTGCGTTCATTCAGGCAGTGCTTACCGGCATCGGCTTGGCATTCGCTGGAATTCCAGGCGCCGGCTTGTGGGCACTGCTCGCGTTAATTATGGGAATCATTCAAATCGGCGTTACGCCTATTCTGCTTACCGCGGTAATCTATCTTTTTTCAACTGCGACAACTCTCAAAGCATCTCTCTTTCTTGTTTGGGCGCTCCTCGTGGGGCCGTTGGATAACATATTAAAACCGATTCTACTCGGCAGAGGCGCTCCCGTTCCGATGTTGGTAATTTTCCTCGGCGCGTTGGGCGGTTTTATCCGGTCAGGTCTTTTCGGACTCTTCGTGGGCGCAGTTATCCTTTCGCTCACCTATAAGCTGCTTATTAGCTGGACTCAGCAGGCGCGCGAAGCGTAATCAGGACGATATTAATTTCCGCGCGACCACGTAACACCAGTTCCGGGGAAGATGTGTAACCCCCTCCGCCTGCAACGTCTCAGTGATCAAGGCGCGTCTATCGGCGAGCGGGATACTTTCGGGCAGGACCGAATCTCCGATTCCGGGAAGCACGAGGAAATCAACGATTGACTTTAGCGGAAGCTCACACGAGCGGTATTCATGTCGTTCGACCGCAAATCCAGCCGCCGTCAAGTTCTTCTCGATTGCATTGCTGCGCACCGAATTAATCCCGCTTTGGCTTGACGCTCTGATCAAGTCGAGCGGATCGGTCGAAGCTATGTGCCCAGGGAAACGGTGCGCCGCATTTTCCAATATACGCTGGAGGCATTGTTGGGCCTTCAGTCCCACTTCGCCCTCATACCGACGCGTGGAGTACCCAGTGCAAAAGGCAAAGTAGCCGTTCCCTTCAATAAGTGGCGCACAAAAATTAACCACATCGCGAAACTGCCCAAGCAGGTGAATGGAATTAAAGGCGACGATACCTTCAACCTGACTAGAAACTATCTGCGAAATCGTGCTCAATTCTCCGTGGCGAAATTCGATGCGCGGATTTCCAGCGCACTGCTTACTCGCATAATCCACCTGAGACAGCGCTGAATCGACGCCAATCACTCGAATCGCGGGATTACGCTGCGAAAACGCGAGAGTGCCGGCTCCCGATCCACTGCCGATATCGAGCACTGTGCTACCTGGAGGAAGGGCCGGAAGCATCGATACCACGGTATCAAGAATATCGGTATACCAAGGTGTATCGCAGAAATCCGCATACGCTTCAGCGGTACCCGGTGTATTCCAAATAGAGGAGCGCCCTTGAATTAATGATGGAACGGCCGGCATCACGGCGCCGGTTAGAGCACCAGAAATGTGGGGTGGATTTAAACCTGTTGGTTGTGTTTCAAAAGAAGCGGAGGCCATACATCACCGTAGCGAAATTCTGAGGAATTAAAGGTTCATAACACTAGAAAAATTGCGCACGTAAGTCAAAATACCGACCGCTAACGTTTCCCACTCGCTCCGTGAGAAGAACCCCTGCCAAAAGCTTCGAAACGCAGCGCGCAAAGACTTCATAGCGCCTAAGCTCTGATGTCCGTATAGATACGTTCGGCTCCATCGGAGCCCGGTGCGGATTAATCACAGAACAACAGGCGGGTCGGCTTAATCTCGTTCCAAAGGAAGAGAACAGCAGCGGAACGAGCCCCCCATTAACGGCGGGCCCTCAAAAGGAACTTCGATTACCTCTACCCCCCGCATACGGAGCTCTGCGTTGATGCGCACGCTCGTCGGACGGGATATTACGACATTTGGGGCTACTGAAACGATATTACTTCGCAGCTCCATCTGCTCTACCTTAGAGACGATCAGGTACTCGCGCTCCGAACCGAAAAGATCCCGGTAATTATCGCGAAATCCGTCGGGGTATATTATTGCAAGGCCGGAATTAATCGGTGTATAGCCGCAATCAAGGTGGAGCACATCTTCCTGATCCTCCAGCGGCTTAAGAACAATTGGCGTGAGCTCGAACGGCAAAGGAATATGGCGCCGCAAGAAATCAATCCCCGCTGCGTTTGTCCGCTGACCGCCGCAGCCAACGTACACGCGTCCGTCTTCGACAATGACGTCGCCGCCTTCAATAATCACCCCTGGCGGGGCTTGCACAATTTTATCCTCGGGGAAAAAGCGCAGAATCTCCTCTAACCCCTGCTGCTCATTTGCGCGCGCCTCGTGCTTCATCGAGGAAAGAAAAAAGGTATCGCCGATTACAAATCCGATATCTCGCGTATAAATCTGGTAATTCACACCGGACTCGGGTCCCAGCAATTTTACCAAATGTACCGTCACGCCTCGTGATTCGAGGGCATCATGAAAGGCCCCTATCTGCTGATCGAGCTGCTCCGGGGTATGCAGAACTCCATCACTCCGGTTTCTCGCTAGTATCTGATTGGTAATCTCAGGTTGATCCTGCTGGCCATAATTTGTGCCGTATCCTAAAACCACACTCCGCAGCCGGCCAGTTTCCGAATAAATTCGCGGCTCAATAGTCACCCGCGGGGCGACTAGCTCACCAACTAAGCCCGGACCTGTATATGACTCATCCAAAAACCCGCTGAGCGTGCTGCGATCAAAAGCGCTGCGGTCACCAAAAAGGCTCGTTTGGTCAAGGGCAGCATACGGGCGGGCAGTGGTTTCACGAACAGTTGCTGCCTGAGATGATGGCGACATGGAATAATATCACGGTATAAAACTTCCCCGAATACTTTCAGGGGAATTGACGGGACGCAGCTCCACACGGCGACCCAAATCGAAC
>CAYTAW010000076.1:0-2925 GCA_964435675.1 uncultured Bdellovibrionales bacterium | reverse complement strand
CCACAAAGTAGCACCAGTGAAAGGAGGATTTCGATAGCAGCGGTCCAATTTTTGACATATCTATACTTCAATGTATAATTTTAGACATATTATTTAATTTGAGAATATGTATGGCGGAAAATCTGGCGAAACTTACCGCACAGTTCATTTCACGGCACCAAAGCATCAAGGAATGCCTGCGCAAAGGATTAGTGAACCATTCCGCCCTCGCCAGGGAGATCTGTAAGGAACATAGGATCCGAAAGACCGGCGCGGTAATTGCCGCGTGCCGCAGATATCAGGCACGACTAAAACGGGCGACCTCCCGCGACTCAAAAGTAAAGTCCCTTATCGGCCAGGCAAAAATCCGAGTGAGGACCAAGATGGCGCAAATACTTATCTCGCGCCCCGCCGACCTGCGCGAAATCTTCGATCTGAACGTGAAAATACGAAAGATACGGGGAGACTTCGTCTGGATCGAAAGCGATGAAGTACTGACGATCATCACGAATATGGAAAACCTCTCCCTCATCCGAGAACGGCTCAAACGGACCATCGATAGCGAGAGCTCACAATTGGCGATGATAACATTGGTTTTCGACAGCCGAATCGAAAGCACCTACGGCGTTGTTTCCTTTCTGTACGGCTTGCTCGCCGAGCATGGCATAAACATCGTCGGCGAAACGAGCTTGGGACCGGATGTGACGATACTTATCGACGAACGAGAGCTTGCGACGGCGCTCGAAATTTTGAATTTTCCGACCCCCTAGCACTACGGATAATCCTTCGTAGCTCCACCGCTACTGCTCGCGATCTGCCGATTCCCCTCGTGTAATGGTAAGGTCGGTGTGGTTATTCGTTGCCACGAAACTGTTCAAGTATTCGGGCCTCTTCGTTTTCTGCGTACCTTTTGACTAGCCCTATACACTCTGAGACCATGGAGATATGCTGCGCTCGTCAATTTCAGAACTTCATCGCGCTTCGGAATTACTGCCGGGGCTCGATCGCGGCTTTGATTTCGCCAACTCGGATGAGCTTTCTGCAAAGCACCTCCGCCTTAATACCGACAGTTTCGCGACGTGGTCGTATACAGCCAGCACCGGCGAACGCATCTGCCATGGACACGATGATAGGTATCTTTCGTTGAGTATTGTTCGAGACGCTGACTCGCTATTTACTAGGCCAGGATATGGCTTTCAAGATCAGCTCGTGATGGACCTCGGAGCGGGAAGCTCGGCGATCGGATATCAGGTCGCTCGTGATTTGGGTGCCCGGGGGTATATCGGTGTTGAGTTTTGTTTTGCACCGAAGCTCGCCGGAGCCATCGAAGCGCTCCCCCAGGAAGAAAAGACAATACCGCGCTCTATTGTATACGACTCTATTGAGAACGTTCTGAACGCGCTCCCGCGGCAGAGCGTGTCGTTCATAATTTCAGGCATTGACGATACATTTCCGAATTTCAAAAAACTTCAATCGGCACTTGCCGCAACCCTGCCTTCCGCGCTGCATACGCGAGGAGCATGCCTTCTGTATTCACCGATTCACGAACATTTCAGTTTTCCAGGGCTTATAAACAGTTCCCAGTTACAAGCAATACCCGTGTGGATTCATCCGAACGAACGCTGAGCCGCCTCGGAACCGCCGGAGTATCGCCTGGTATCCGCCAGCTGATTGAGAACGCGCTGGATCCGCTTGCATCTTCATCCTTGTTGCCAATGTTCATTTTCACTTAGAATACCCCCATGAGAATATTATTTCCGTTCGTTTTTATCTTAACGCTCGTCGTCGAAAATACCGCCCATGCCGATATTCCGTGGGAGGATTCACCACTGAATTGGCGGAACTCGCCGTATAATTATGAAAATTCCCCGCTCAACTATGGTAATTCGCCGAAAAACGTCAACAACATCGAGGGCCGCCGCGGCCGATTGAACATCGTCAATAAAATAGGCTCCATCATCGGCTACGCGATCGTTAAACGTGACGGAGGTATCAATTATTTCGACGAAGACGGCGTACGAATCGGCTATTCAAACAATGGCGGGGTCACGCAGTACGAGGTGGATGGCGACGTCACGACGTTCAGCGTGGAAGTTCAAGAATAGGCCGCAATCAGATATCTGCCCCGCATACCCGGCAAATCGATCGCCCCGCGATCCGCCACCCCCCGCACCATTTTCCAAACTACCGTGAGAAGCAAAAATTTGTTTTGATTATCTCAGGTAGTTCTGAGGCGTCGCGTACTGTGCATATTCATACGAGGGATTATGATAAACAAATTGATCGTAGAATTTATCGGAACATTTTTCTTGGTTCTGACAGTCGGATGCACGGTAATTGCCGGCGGGAATAGCGTGATTCCGCCGCTCGCAATCGGATCAGTATTGATGGGTATGATTTACGCGGGTGGACACATTTCCGGTGCACACTATAATCCCGCCGTGACATTAGCCGTTTTTATCCGCGGCCGATGCGCTGCCGCTGAAGTTGCGCCCTACATGGGTACGCAAATGATTGCTGCCGTTGCCGCGGCGCTCATGGTGCAATTTTTGAAGCCAGATGCGGTTGTGGTGGCAGCCGCAATTGATACGACCAAGGCGCTGACCGCCGAGTTTCTTTTTACTTTTGCGTTAGTGTACGTCATCCTCAATTCGGCAACGGCAAAAGCTACAAGCGGCAACTCATATTACGGACTGGCGATTGGATTCACTGTTTTGTCCGGCGCATTCACGGCAGGAAACATCTCGGGCGGAGCCTTTAATCCTGCAGTCGCGGTGGGCGCAGCGGTTCTCGGCCTCTTTTCCTGGTCGAACATTTGGATCTATTTCGTAGCGAACTTTGCCGCCGGAGCAGCCGGCGCCATGCTTTTTAAAAAATTGAATCCGAGTGACGCGAGCTAATGACTTCACCCGTTCGCTGATACTATCCTGCGCAGGGTTGAAGCAT
>CAYTAW010000075.1:0-10901 GCA_964435675.1 uncultured Bdellovibrionales bacterium | reverse complement strand
TCCGAGAAGGTGCGCCTCATCCTCGGCGCTATACCATTCATAAGGCATGACCAGATCGGCCGGATCAGGAACCGGGGCGTATAGTATCTTCTTCGAGGGACGCTCGCCGTTAATCACCGCATGGCAGAACCGGGCAAATTCAAGATCGGCCTCACCGGTAATCACATAATCGGTAAGATCAAACAGAACCGACTTCTCGGTTTCGTAGCTCACCTCAGGACCACCGACGACCACTACTATTTCAGGCGCCACCTTTTTCAAAATGGAGAGCACTTGACGAATTTGCTCGACATTCCAAATATACACACCGAACCCCACGATACGCGGTGAATGTTCGACAATGCGCTCGACAATTTCATGCGCCCGCTCGTTAATAGTGAATTCTAAAATGCACGCCTCGGATTTCAGCTCTCCGAGATTGGCAAATAGATAGCGCAAACCGAAAGCGGTATGAATGTAGCGCGCGTTAAGCGTTGTGAGAAGAATCGATGCCAAGCAGGAATCCCGATTAAACGATTACCGTTAACGGTGACGTGAATTTCTAGGAAATAGCACATTGTAAAGGGGAAGTGTAGGTTAGCGACAGCTCCGCGTGTATAGCATCAGGTAATCATTCAGTTTTTTGCCTCCTTCTCCGGCTATGCGGCGGCCACATCATTATTGAGAGAGAAAACAACGAATGCTACCATCCCCTTACGCAGTTTGTTGTTGGTGTACATGTTTCAGAGTTTCGATCATAGGAATCGGCACGTTCAGAATGATCAGCTAAACGGATTACCTCATGGCGATCCGTCGCTCCCCGCCTATTCATTTTTCGAATCAGCGATCCATACCGACGCTCTGCGCGCCGATATTCGAGAGCTCGTTAAAAAACTCCTCGACGGCTCGGCGGCATCGCTCTCGGATTCGATTCAGTTTCATCTAATCGCTCACGGCGACGGCGCGGTTCCTCATGCATACCGGCAAGCGCTCTTTCTCGAATTGCGCGATCTAAATGAACAGGCGCTCATAACCGCAAAAATAGATCGCGAACCGTCTGCGCTGATGCGCTTTTTAATTTCTAACGAACGAATCGCGCTGCGGTATCCACATAATCAGACAACGGACGCGGATGATGCGGCGTGGGCTGAATTGATCGGACAACATCTGAGCCTGCTCAGCTTGTCTAAAACCTGGGATGGCAATCACTCTAAGCATCTTGATTACACGGCAACACTTATTCAAGGAATTCTCTTTTGTCAGTCACATCCGATAACCGTCGAGCCGGAACGCGCGCAACTGATGCGGAACACACTATCGCATCTTATCGGCGACGCACCGGGCTTAATCTTAACTCACGATCCGAGCATCGAAGCGGTGGAAGATGTTCGCACGTTGGTGCGCCTCGCCGAGGCATGGAATAGCGCCGAATGCCGCGATGCGTTGGAAAATTTATTTCACGCGGTAAACTCGCTTTGTCAGGAATTCGATCCGCATCGCTTCTCAACCCCCCAGTTTATCGACAGTGAGGGCGGCACTGAGTTATGGCTCGAACGAGATGACGGCGAATTCGGAGACGAAGAAGCTGAATGCCATTTTTACGAAGAGCTCTCGGATCAACGCCATGAAAAAGAGCTTGAGGGGCGCTACGTAAGGCGCATCCCCGGCGACGAGTTAATACTTTTTACGCCCGACATTAGCGATCACCTTGCTTTACTGCATAAGGAAATTCTGCTCACGTTGCGCAAAATCCCCTTTGCAGATCGAAATAAGGCGGCGCTTTTTTTCCTCGACGTGTTGCGCGACAACTGCCATATGATGCCCGATTGGGGAGACGCTCTTGATGGGCTCATCTGCGTTTCACCATTCCGGATCCGCCAATTCATGCCGCAACTAATTAGCTTAGCTATTAATGACTCATACGCTGTGCGCCATGTGCTCGACTTGATGACGTCCAAAGATCGTCTCGGCGACGAGTGTCCGGCAGATATCTCCAGCGACGTTATCGACGCCATTAACCGCCTTCAGCGCAAATTCCAAACGATGATTATCGAAAATGGCAAAGAACTCTTCGAGTATGATTTTGAAGTTATTCCGCACTCGGACAGAAATCAAAAGCAATTAGAAATCCTCGCCGAACGTATCCACCATCCGCTTTCCAACCGCCGAGACGCCACGTAGCGTTAGTGTTTATCGCCCACCCGCTACTATTAGCTGTTTTTTTGGGTAGGACAGCGCCGGATTAATGACTGAAAGTTTCATTCATTACCGATGCGTTACCCAGCAATTTCGCCATAGATTGCGCTTTCCTTGAGCGCCGCGGTGGTGGTAAGTTCTCAAAATCGCCGCGACAGCGGCATTTTCAATCTGGAGGAACTATGCGTCGACTTTCGATTCTTTTAACTCTCGCACTGCTCATCGCGGCCTGCTCCTCTCAAAATGCCCCCCAGCCCGGAACAGATACCGCCAAATATTATCCCCATACTATTAAGGTCGCCGGTGAAACTCTCGGAGCAATTTCGAAATGGTATACGGGAACACCGGCGCACTGGCAGGAAATTCAGCAAGCGAACCCCGGACTACGAGCTAATCGCTTACAGATCGGACAAACCGTGAATATCCCCGATTCGTTGGTAATTCGCCGCGAACCGTTCTCCCAGGAATTCATCGCGCAACTCACTACGCCGATTCTAAATACCAAAAAAGAAGAGCCGGCGGAGATGGCGAGCTTAAGCCCGGAGAGGGTCGAAGAACCGGCAAACGGCAGAATGCCTGAGGACGTCAAGGCTCCTGCTGAGGAAGGCCCAGATAAAAAACTTTTCGCGGCGGTCATGTTTGGCGACGCGTCTCAAATTAAACAGCTTGTTTCCTCAGGGGCTAACGCTAATTACCGCGAAAATGAGCGTCCGGTGCTTGTATGGGCCGCACAGAATCAGAGCGTCGAGGTAATCAATGCGCTGATTGAGAGCGGCGCTGATGTCAATGCCGTTGATGCGATTGGGCATACGGCGCTGATGCGCGCGGCCGATACCAACCAGATCCCATGCGCTCAAGCGCTGATTCAGGCCAAGGCGGATGTCAGTGTCAAGGCACCAAATGGAAATTCAGCGCTGACTATGGCGGTGCGCAACAACAGCGCCGAAATGGTTAAGCTGCTCCTCGACAGCGGCGCGAATCCCAACAGCGTGAATGTCGACGGCGATTCTCCAGCGCTGCTTGCGGCGCAAAATGACGGGATTGAAATCATAAAACTGCTCGGTGCAGCAAAAGCCGATTTAAATCTATCAAATGCCGCCTACACTCCGCTCTCCTACGCCATCAGCCAGGAAAATGCTGCGCTTGTTTCGGCACTGCTACAATCGGGCGCGGACCCGAATACAAAGCCGAGCAGCGGTGCAAGTCCGATATTCCAGGCAGTTAATACCCCCGAGATTATAAAACTGCTTCTTGACGCAAAAGCCAATCCGAACGTTCTCGATGATTACGGCCAGACCCCGCTGATGAACGCCATCCAAGTCGACGCGGTAAAATCGGCTGAAGCGTTCATAGCGGGAGGAGCCGACGTGAATTTTCGCGATCGCAATGGCGCGACGGCGCTCACACTTGCGCAGAATTCGATGCGCACTGAAATTACCGAGCTACTGAAGAAGAATGGCGCTACCGAGTAGCAAACTCGGCGCCTCCAGCGCTACGCGCTGCCAATCAATATGCCGATGGCGAATACCAGTCCGCCACCGACAATTATTTGCAGCGCGGCGCGGAAGAATGGGACTTTCATATACTTATTTTGAATCCAGGCAATCGCAAATAGCTCGATGAGCACGATTGCCATTGCCACAATCGTCGCCGTCCAAAAATGCGGAATCAGATACGGCACCGCATGCCCGAGCCCCCCGATCATAGTCATTAGTCCGCACGCGAGCCCGCGCTTAACCGGCGACCCGCGCCCCGAGAGCGCGCCGTCATCAGCGAGCGCCTCGGTGAGCCCCATGGAAATCCCTGCCCCCGCGGATGCAGCAAGTCCCACTAGAAAAGTCTCCCACGAATTGTGCGTCGCAAATGCCGCGGCAAAGACAGGAGCAAGCGTCGACACCGAACCATCCATCAATCCGGCCAATCCCGGCTGTACATAGGTCAACAAGAATTCGAGATGCGCGGTCTTATCCTCTTCCTCTCTCGATTCCGGATCGAGGTGCTTGCTTTCGAGTTTTTCCGCCGATATTTCATGACCGAGCTCTGCGGCAGCGAGATCGCCGAGTAATTTCTTGGTATCCAGGTCCGTCGAAACTTCCGCCGCCCGCTGATAAAATACCCCCGCCTGCCGCTCCATAAGAGCCGCTTCCTGGCGTATCTGATCCAAGCTCAAGTTCGATACAAGCCAAACTGGTCTGCGCCGATAAAATCCGCTGACCTCTTCACGCTTGACGACGGGAATCACCTCCCCGAACCGGTGCCGGTAGCGCTCGATTAGACGATTGCGGTGCGAGTTTTCTTCCTCCTTCATCCCATCAAACACAGCCGCGCTTTTGGGATACTGATCTCGAAGCATCTCCGCGTACATCGCGTAGATGCGTGAGTCTTCCTCCTCTGCGCCAATTGCCAGGGCTAAAATCTCGCGTTCGGTTAACTTTGAGAATGGACGGCGGAATGAAAGGCCGGAAAGCATCGGGTCTCCAAAATTTTTCTACGATAACATTTTTTAAGATACGGAGCGAAAGGACAAGAGCATATCCCCTGCCCCCTCTTCTTAAAAAAAACGCTTGTTTTTGCCGCATAAGCACGCGAATATTGGTCCCGCCCATTGTCGTTGAGGGAGAAGTTATGACTGGAGTTTCGGCTGCGCCGGCGAGCGATCAAAACAATCAACCGGAAAAGGGAGCAGACGCCCCCGCCGATCTGACGAAGGCCGCCGCGCCTAAGGGAATTCGCCAATCGGCGGTTCACTCCGTCACCGTACCCAACCTTTCGGGGCCTCAATTCGAACGGCTAGCAAGACATGCCGAAGCGATGGGTCTCGATATTAAAGGGGCGGCACGCGAACTTCTCGTGGCAGCGATCGAAGGTCCGATAGAAGACACCGTAAGAGCGCAGCGGGATGCCACTATAGCGGCGACACGGCAGGTGAAAACCATCACCGTGGACGTCGAAACGACGCGCGGAAAACCGAAAGAAAAACGCACTTACCTACAGGTTGAGCTGGACGCCAAACAGCGGCCGTACGCCATTGTTTGGAAGGCGCTGCTACACGGATTTACAGACCGTTTCAATATTTCGACTTTGCCACCGACGGATGGGCTGATCCCCTTTTGCATGTATCCCGATTCCCCCTACGACTTCCGAAAGATGCTGATCGCGTCCAAGGTAACGGACAATGTTGATACTCTTCCTGTCCTCTCTTCCGATTCGTTAGATGTCATATCGTCTATCGAGCGCGAGCAAAAGGTCGCACCGCCACTCGTTTACGGATTGGCACCAGAGAAAGTCGCGCGCTTAATCGAGAAGACACAGCCGGTGATAGAGGAAATCAACGCACAGCTCGCGGCGGCGAAGGCGCAGAACTTTGGTGGAATTTCTGGAATCGCAATGGACGATCCCAATCATCCCGCTCTAAGTGAACAGAACATCATGGTCATCGGTAGGCTAAGAAACGCCTGCGAGAAGCTCCTAAAAGGCAATAAATGATCACGTCGCCGGCTGCGGTGAGGGCGTCTCGTCCGGCTCTGCGGGCGCATACTCCACTTCCCCTAACAGCTCCTTATCGGCGTTATCGAATTTCGATTCTAGCCTTTTCATAATCTTATCAAAGGCGACTTTTTGCTCAGGATCGAGTATCGCCGAGATATCCTGAATCAACGGCAGCAGCATACGGTCGGTAGTGAGCCGCGTTTTCACTCTATATTTCGCAAGCTCTTCTTGTACCCTCCTAATAAGAGGATCGAGTTTTTCGGACTGTTCGGCTGATAGATGCAGCTCCCCGGTCAAATGATCGACGAGAAATTTGCGCACCACTGCGGGGCCACCTTCGATTACTATTTTGAAGCGGTACCAAATATATCCGCCGGTCGCCATGCTACCCACAGCGATTCCCAGCACGAACACCGCGGCAAGAGCCACAAAAACCTTTCTCTTTAGCCCCTTATCAATCACCGTCATAGCAGCTCCGCACGAATTGACACCGCTCCCGGACTCAGATCCGCCAATGCGGTGATAACATCACGTTTAAACGAACTCGAAAATCCAATAACAACCATAAACAACACTACCGCGCAGGAAGCAGGCACCATCGTCATTCGCCAGAGAAACGACTCGAAACGAGAAAATTCCTGCTCGTTCACGGAATCGAGCGTGCGCACCGAGCGCATAACTGATGCAGTGAAGTCAGATGCAGGGAGAACGGGTGTCTGATCACGGTGAGCGCTACGAAGATCGTTCATCATATTTTTAAAATCATCGTGAGTACTCATGATTTATCTCCTTTCGTATCTAATCTCTTTAGCATTTGCTCTAATTTCTTTCGTGCTCTGAAAGCTTTCACTTTCGTATTAGTAACCGTCCAGCCGAGCATGTCAGCGGTTTCCTTTGTCGGCCTGTCCTCTATATACAGCATGACAATTAACATCCGCTCCTCAGCGCTGAGCTTGTTTAATACCCGGTAAAGTAAATTCTTGGCGTGCTCGCCCCGGGCACGATCGTCAAAGGCGTTATCGGCATCGCCTGCAAGCGCCATATCGACGTTTGAGCTTTGCGTTTCCGAGAGCGCGCTCATTGGAATCTCCCTGCGACGCCGCTTCTCCGCGCGCCAATAATCGTAACACCGCCGCACCGCAACGGTAGCAAGCCACGACTTGAATGATTCGACTTTCTGAAGCTTGAGGATGCTTTTATATGCTTCGACGAAGACATTGTGCGATATTTCAGGGACAACCTCAGCGGGGACATAATTCTGTACCACCGAAAAAACGTAGTTTTTGTATTTTTCAACCAAACCTTCATACAGGTGACCTTCGCCCGCCTTAATGCGTCGAATCAACTCCTGTTCGTCTGATATACCGTCCATGGTATACCATTAACATAAAGAACCGATGGCGCGGCAGTGACTATCTTGACTTCAAAATAGCCCCGCCACGCCGTCTTTGACCTTACTCCGTAAGGTTTGCGTCAATCCAATTTCCGACCATTTGCTCCGCGGCCTTCACAGCGGCATTAACAGTGGCTCTCAGCCTGCTGTCAAAATTCTTCGCTGTGGAGATCTGTTCGCTCGATAAAATCTGACGAACGTCTCTCACAATTTTTCCACGCAACACTGCTAATTCTTCGGCATGCTCCGCAGCGGCGCGATGCGCGGCACGTATGGCGTGCTCGTCATAGCTGTCCGCTTGAATTACATCTGTGAGTGTTGCTGACGACTCTAAAAATCCGTCGAGGGTCGACTTTAGATCGTATTGATAGACGTTGAGGATTTTCGCTATCTGTTGCTTCTGATGATCAGATAAGTTGAGTTCATTAATCAAGGGTGTGGAGAGGAGAAATTTGAAAATCTCGGCGCGAGCCGGATTTGTTTGGGCAATCAACTTAAGCTTGCGCTCATTAGCCAATGCGTGCCGATAACCAACTAAGATAACTGAGGAAAACAGAAAGGCGAGTAATATTTTCTTCATTATGCGACCTCTTATGTTACATTTTCAAAAAACTAGGAATAACCTCTTCCTCTACTATAAAGTCGCGGCAGGATTGCTCCGGGTTACATAGAAAGAAAAAAGCGGCATAATCTCATAGCAGAACAATTTATACGACCTAATCAAATAGTTCCGCATGGTTAAGCCAGAGAACGGCGTTTTGACCGGTGTTGATCTATCTGCTAGATTTCCACAGCATGAATGATTGCCCCCCTGAGAATTCCCCCTCCAACGCACCTAATACCGGCGTACGCACTGGTGCCGATCAACCACCTGCTGTTTTAAACGGTGAACTCGTCACGGGCGTGAGCCTCGCAAATGCGACCGCTCCTGAGGGAATCAGACAGACGATCGCGGAGGGAAAAGTCTTTCTATTCACTCACCCACGTTCCTGCGGCACCGCGCTAGAGCTACTGCTGGAGGGAATGGGGTACCCTGCGCAGTGCAATCCGTTCGATCATGATTACTATTCTATTCAGCTACGCGGCACAGACCCGCCGGCGGTCGCTGATACGCGCCCTGAAAAAGCTTTTGATTATGTGGCCAATCAGCTACTAACGTTGGAAGCTCCTGCTCTCATACGTGGCGCTGGATATACAATCATCCCCCATATAGAGGAAGAACTGACCGCACAACTTCTTCGAAGTTTCGACCGGATTATCATACTCGTGCGAGATCCTGCGTATACGTTGCCTAGCCACCGCCGCGAACTGAAAGAAGATGCTCATTTGCTAACCCTCGAGGAAGCAGGCTATGGTCCGCTGCTGGCGATTGCGAGGCGCTGCTTAGAACTAGGAATCAAGCCGATCATTTTCGAAGCGCACGATATTCGGAACAACCCGGAACAGATTCTCGAGTCGTTAGATCTCTCCACGGCGCCAAGGAACGCTGATGGTCCGGCGGATAGTTCTGGCTCAGAGTTCTCTCTTGATACCGTTACCTGGAATCCGGGCATGCGAGATCGCTGGGGAATGTGGGTACAATGGAAAACCGCAGTTGCCGAATCCGACCGCTTTATGCCCTTCGTTCCCGATCCAGCTATTGAAGCTCTCGGGAAAAAAGATCCCTATTTCGCCGAATGCAAACAAGCATACGACGAGCTGCTGGCTATTAAGGCCGCGATCGATGCGCCAGTCCAGTAATTCATGAGCGCTTGACGATAGAAAGCGATATGTAAAGATAGTGTCCATGTCTTTCCATTCGCTTCCGCTGGCCACACTTTCGATTTCTCCCGCCACGCCGGTTGCTGCCGGTGTATTTTCGACTTGGACGATAACTATTACGATTGGCGCGCGCGGCGTAGACGACGGCGGTACGCTGAAAATTTCACAGCGTGGCTCATCGGATTGGGGTCTGCCGCAGTTTTCGGATCCGAGTGGCGACGGGTATACTACGATCCGCCATTCATCGCGAGCTCTTCTCAAGCCGCGTTTCGGCTTTAAAGAAAATGTGCGTCCGTATTTTTGGTGCGTAACAATTGATGTCAGTGGCGATTCTCTAGCGCCAGGAGATACGGTGGTAATGGTGCTCGGCGACACTTCCAAAGGTTCACGAGGCATCCGCGGTCAGTCATTTCAAGAGAAAAAACATCAGTTCACACTTGATGTCGATGCAACCAATTCGAGCGATCCGCGGCGGGCGGCTGAATTTTATCTTGAAGTGATCCCTGGGGAACCGGTGCGCGCACGAGTCACTATGCCGACCATCTGCGCGATCGATCGAGAGATTCCCATTTTCGCCTGCGCCGAAGACGAATCAGGCAACCCCATTCTCGATGTAAAGATCAAAAGTGCCGTCTGGCGCGGCACCGGTAAAGCGCGCGTGACGCCGCACACTATTTCTTTCACTGAGCCAGGCGAAGGCTATCTCGACGTCACCATCGAGAATAACGGCGCGCAATTCTCGGCGCTCTCGAATCCGATACGCGCAGCAGACGATCAAGTATCGCCGATTTATTGGGGAGATTTTCACGCTCAAACCGGGGAAACCGTGGGCGCAGGAGACGAAGACGAATACTTTACCTTCGCTCGCGACATTGCGCGCCTTGATTTTACCAGTCATCAAGGAAACGATTTTCAGATATCCGACGCATACTGGGTGCATCTGAATAGGACGACACAAAAGTATCACCGGGACGGCTCTTTCGTCGTATTTCCGGGCTATGAGTGGTCGGGCAACACTCCCGTCGGGGGGGATCGCAACGTTTGGTATCTCGATGAAGGCCGCCCGATATTCCGCTCAAGCGATTGGCTAATTCAGTCACCGGTAAAAGACGAGCTCGCCGAAAATGCCGGTCAACTATTCTCACTTCTAAAAGAGCGGGTCGGCGAAGGCAATTACCTTCTCGGCGCGCACGTTGGCGGTCGATATGCGGACATTCAGTATGCTTTCGATCAGAAGAACGGCCCGTTAGTCGAAGTGGTTTCGACCTGGGGGATATTCGAGTGGATAATTTTCGATGCATTTAAGCAAGGCTACCGAGTAGGTATCGTCGCAAACAGCGATGGGCACAAGGGACGGCCCGGACGCGAGCATCCTGGCACTCTCGAATTCGGAATTCGCGGCGGTCTCACCGCGGTAATCGGCGGCCCACTTACGCGGCGCGGAATTTTCAACGCGCTCTTCAGCCGGCGCTGTTATGGGACAACCGGGGCGCGCATGTTGATTGATTGCGCGCTTAAAGGCGCCGGAATTGGAGAGCCTGTGACGCTTTCCGCTCCTGATTTTATTATATACTCTGTCATGGGATGCGCGCCGCTCGAGCGAATCGAGCTCTATCGCGGCGCAGAATGCATTGAACAACACTGGGCGCCAGAATTCTCGTCAAACACGCCATCCCGCCGCTTCCGAATTTTATGGGGCGGATCGCAAACGCGCGGACGCACACGGCGCATTGCCTGGAGCGGAAACATATCGGTCGCGAGAAATATGCGAATTACAACCTGCTCTCCCGTGCTCTTCGATTCCGCCGCAGATGGATTCGCGAAACGCGATGATCGTACGATCGATATTTGGAGTAGAACGACCGGAGACGCGGATGGGATCGATCTCGAGATCGAGGGAGAAGGTTCTATTATTTTCACAACCGACCGGGCTACCGAAACCTTCGAAACAAGCGCGCTCAGCTCGTGCGAAAAACCAGACATACGGGGCGCAGGCGGTATTGACGCATTCGTAAGCTGCGCCCGCTACCCAGAAGCTACAGCGACTATGAAACTGTCCGGACAATTTCAGGTAATGCCGAGC
>CAYTAW010000074.1:8228-10938 GCA_964435675.1 uncultured Bdellovibrionales bacterium | reverse complement strand
ACCTTCTGCTGCGATTTGTAGAAGAGCGCGCGAGTGCCTACGAATTGGCCTGAGCTATTGACGGAGGTAACAACTGGTGGGACGCCATCGGTCGCTTCAATATTAAGGAGATCTCTACTGACGCCTGGAAAATCGATTGTTTTCAGCTCTGCGTGATCACGAAACATAAGCAGAATCTTTCTAGTAATTGGATCTAAGAAAGAACCCACGCTTACTCCATTTGAGGCAATCGCATGCACCAAAAAAGTTATTCCATTCTGCGGATCATTTTGATCGGGCAGAATCAGGGATTCGCTAATAATACGGACTTGTTGCCCGCTGATTGCAAAAGCGGCCGTGATTGGTGGGAGTGACGACTCTACGCGACTTCCGTCTAGAGGATTGGTAATAAAACAAGTTGCTACATCCATGAACGTCCCCACCATCGTTCCGTCCTCTGAAGCTTTAAGCGACGTGATAGAAAGCGAGCGATTCGGTGATAAGGCGCAGCTCGACCCGATTCCTATTTTCACAAGCAGTTGATTTTCCAACCCTACGAGTGACGCGTTAAGTGCCGATTCCAAGTCAAGAGGTGCGGTCATAATGTTAAATGGAATGAACCATTGATCGATTAACGGCGAGGAGACGCCGGCAATGACAGTGCCATTGTCGAGAAGGTTATCGGGGAAAATAGTATGTTGATCGGCTGGACGAGCAAGTCTCGTCACTATTTTTGTTGCAGCAGTTTCATTCGCGTCAAAGTGGAAATAGTCTGGCTTTCTGTCACTCAAATTTCCTGTCGCAGCCTCTTCATATGTCATGAAAAGCACTTTTCCTTTTGGAGTTATGTCGATCGGATTTAAATCGTAATCCGCATTACAGGCCGCATTTTTAGGGCACAGATATGAGGGCTTATTTTTTCTCCAAAAATATCCCGCTCCTTTTGTTCCAACAAATTGAAGTGCGCTCTTTTCCTCGCCTGTTACCGGGCCGAAATGTTTTGTGACCACATCGCCCTGATTATTTATAAGGGACGCGGTAACCGCAATTTTCTTGCCCTGTTCGGATTTATTTTTATAGAGCGTTAACGTGCCGTATCCCCAAATCAAGGTGTCTTCAGTACTTACGTTGGCAATTTTATCTTGCGACTTTGGCGTGGGAGTTGCATTCGGCCCGTTCTTAATTCCTGAGGAAAAACAGGTCGCGATTAACTTTTTGAGCGCACTAATTTGGCTTGCAATATTGCGAAGCTGTTTTTTAAGCTTTTCGCTTTTTACAGGATCATTCGGACTCTCATTCTTTGCAATCCTAATTCGCGTTTTAAGTTGACCGTAGGTCTTTTGCTTTTTTGCAACGAGAGCCTCGGCGAGCGGCGCGGTAAGGGCGTTCTGTTTGTTGTAAATCAATTGATCCTTACAAACAAACTGCTGGGCTTCGACGGTACGGCCCGGAAAAATTGTAAGTATACCTAGCCCAGCGATAACAAGGAAAACATAGTACGAATTTTTATTAGCCATGAATGTCCTGGATAAAGCAATCTCCCCTGATCTGTGTCAATTCGTATTTGCTTCAGGTTTCAGGATATCATCAGCCGGATGCGGCGTGTTTTAAGTCGTGCATCAACGGCACGTTATGATTGGGCGCAAAAACTCTCTTGCCTATTTTCTTTTCTGCCCATGACCTCAGGCGAAATGGAGCTCCAACTCCACCGTAAAATCCTAAGTATTTTTCGTAGGAGTTTAGAATCTGAGAAACCCTTAAAGACGATGTGATTAGGGAATAGAAATAATAGGAAGCTTATCGACCTCTATACGTTACTGAAACATATTCGGATCTCGTACGATTTACTGCAACATACCGTCCCAATCTTCCATAACTATTCTAGTGGCTGAGTGGATACTCAACGCCAACTAACTTGGATGTGGATTATATGCAAATGTGGTTTAGGAATATTTCGTCGACATTTCTAATTGCCTCTATTTGGATTTCGCTCTGCGCCTCGCTGGCGTTCGCTGGGGAAGACCCCACAGTAATTAACGTGCTTGATTACGGCGCTATTCCAAATGATGAAATTGATGATACTGACGCCATACAACGAGCCATTTTTGCTTCGGCACCCGACAGGTGGCAGAATTCAATTGGCGTGGACTACTTTCCGTCAAAAACGGTCGTACTCCCTGAAGGGGTATTTCTCGTCAAGACACTCGAAATTTATGGTGGATACCGGAAAATTCGAGGTACGGGCGCCCGGTCTACAATCCTTAAACAACGTGATTCAAGCGGCCCTGTGATCCACCTCCGTGGCGCAGATTACGTTACTTTCTCCGGAATCGGGATACATGGTTCGGAGAATGCTTCATACGGCGTTTATGCCGACGACATTGGGTATGATCCCGTGGTGAATGGAGATCTCTCGGAAGTTCATGGCTTTTTTGAAGACGTTGAAATTCGGGATGTGCTCGGAAGCCCAGGCATCGGATTTGCCAACAATGGTCGAGCGCATTCTTGGGAGTTTAATCGTACCGCAGCGATACATAATAACATCGGAATGAAGCTGGTACGAGCAGCGCAGAACACATCAATTATACGCTCATCGCTCGTGGCCAATAAGCAGCAGCAGCTTATCATTGGCGATGGAAATAGCATCGTTCGGGCCATAAGCGTTCGCGACACCAACATTGAAGGCACCAATTCTGGGACTACTGAGCTAGTTCGCCTTGACGGCGTCGAT
>CAYTAW010000074.1:0-8218 GCA_964435675.1 uncultured Bdellovibrionales bacterium | reverse complement strand
ACTTTTAGCAGCTGCTATTTTGAGGCGCATCGCAGCAAATCTGCTCCCGATATTTTAACTACAAATTATCCTTCGTCGCTAACCATCATTGGCGCATATAGTAACGGCGGGGCATCAACCAAGCCCGAAGCGGCCATAAAGTTGGCCACAAACACTCGCTTAACAATCATTGGGGGCACGTATATCAACACCTCGGCGGTTCTCTCGACGATCGCACCTCAAGGAAATCCGACCTGGGCGAAACCCGAGCTCAGTCGGGTCTCTCTCCTTGACGTTTCAGGTCCGGGAATGAGAGGAATTCTCAATTTGACGCAGGGCGGTCAGACCTGGGATCACGGTATCACCGTAAAGCAGAGCGTTATGTCAGCACAAAGCTGGGATATTCTTGCTGACCGGGATGGCTTCTTTTGGTTTGGGCGAAACCGTAAGCCAATGGCAGTTATATCGCCTGAGGGCTCGATACGGGGTAGCAAATAATACGGCAAGCAATTTTAATTAAAAGAATACACTACTTCAGCCAAGACATTCGCTCCCTTCGCAATGTCCGAATATTCGGCGAATTCTGCTGGTGAGTGGCTAATACCAGCCTTACAGGGAATAAATATCATACCAACGGGAATATTTTCTCCCTTTGAGTTCTTTTGCTGACCGAGAACAGCACAGTCGTGCATCGCGCCGCTCGCCAAAAATTGATATTTCACTCCGGTATTCCTACAAGCAGTCTCGAGCGCTTGTTGATTAGCCTCGGCAATTTGCTTAACGCCAGCACTCTCGTTGGTTACCCTAGAATTAATGGTGACACCAAATTCTTCCGCTGTTTTTAAGAGTAGCGTTTGGACATCCTCGAGGTAGCTCTCACGAAGCGCCTCGTCGGCTGCTCTTACATTGAGAACAAAGTAGGAAAACCCGCAAATTTTTGCAGGGGAGCTATTATAGATTCTGAAATCTTTTTCATTCTCTGACTTTTGTGAATTGATAATTCCTACTGTGTGAATAATGTCATGCCCTCTTTTAATGTAACTCTTGATAAGCTCATCAAGACGCACATGCATATAGGCCATCGCTAAATTCGCGTCTCTTCTGTAAGGTCTTCCGAGCGGTGTACCACCGGAATGGCCAAAATCACCCTCGATTTCGAAGCGAATATTCTTTGGCCCTCGAATTGAAGTAACTATTCCAATTTCGTTATGATTAAGCTCCAAGACATTCGCTTGCTCGATGTGCAACTCGAAATGGGCGAGAATTGAATCTAATTCTCCTTGGGATATTGTTCTCCGTTTTTGCACGATGACTTCTGGATCGTACCCGCTGTTACTTATTGCGTTTTTAAGGGGGGTTCCCGAAAAAATATTGTCCAATGAAGAGGCGTTCATCTGCCCAAAAGCCGCCTTGCTGCCGAAACAGGAAAGGTTATAGGTTGAAGATTCCTCCAATCGCCAAATACGGAGCCTCAATCCATGGAGCAAGCGAGAGCTGCTAGAAACGTGGGCTTTAATGGCTTCAAAGCCTGCTACTACCCCCGCGAGCCCGTCATAGTTTCCTCCAAAAGGAACGGTATCGACATGAGAGCCGAACTCTATATACTTTCCGGACTCGCTTTTGGTTTCCGCTGAAAAGTTGCCAATTTCGTCGTAGCGACACGTAAGACCAAGTGCTCGGCATTTGTCGGCAAAATAGTTAATAGCAGCTTGCTCTTCGGGAGAATACCCGGCACGCAAAAATCCCTTGTCTTGAGTCTCCCCGAGGTTCCCCAACTTATCCAATATTTGATAATGCTCTCTGATGAACTCTGTCTTAACCGGCTCATAATTCATGTGGGTCCTTTACGTTCTTTTCTCGATTCGCTTAACACCCGTGGTTTTACCATATTTGCCGCCAATGTCTAAGTATCTCGTGAGTGTCAAAACTACCTGCGCAGCAATACGTGCCGCAGTCTGGGTTTGGTTTATCAAACGCCCAGATAAGATTGGGAATCTTTTTTCATTGCCTCAAATGTATACCCGTTGGCAACCAATGCCGCAGGCTGCTTGAACGATGCGAGAACGGGCGAACCTGTTCGCTGCATTGCCGACGCTCCGCAAAGTGCTACAATAAACGGGATGACAATAAGGGTACTCAACGTCGGACAATGTGCATTCGATCACGGCAGCATCGCCCGTGTACTAATGACTCTCGGCGCGCAGACTATTAAAGTAGATTTTCACCGCGACGTGCTGCGCGCAATCAATCAGCACTCTCCCGCGCTCATTCTTGTAAACAGAGTTAATGATTCCGACGCATCGAGTGGAATAGATCTAATCCGGGAACTCAAAAGCGACGCCGAGGTTTCCACAATACCGGTTATGCTTATTTCTAATCATGCCGATGCCCAGCAAGCGGCGATCCAAGCTGGCGCTATTCCAGGTTTCGGTAAATACGCACTACACTCCCCCGCTACCGCATCACTCTTGCGGAGCGTTCTCACCTAATGGCGGCGCGTTATTAGCGATCGGTGCCACCAGCTCATCTTTGCCAGAATTTGATGGCGGACTCTCTTCAACGAGGCGCCGGATCTGATCCGCCGTCTCACGAAGATGGGCTTCCAGAGAGCTTGCTGCTGCTTCGAGTTCGCTACCGAACTTTCCGTTTCCAAGCGGACACTCTAGATTAATGCTAACGGTTCGACTGATAGGGTTTATTAGAAACGGAATAGCGGAACTAGAGCGCAGAGGTTCATGTTTGCGCCTGCCCGACTTTGATTTTTTCTTTCTTTGCGAGGGCACAGATCGCCCAGGCACATACGGCACCTGCGACATGTGCGCAAAAAAATTATTTATTTCTGAAGGATCTTTCTTCGCCATGCGCGGAAATATCGGGACTAAAAAAGGCCTGAAGTACGCCCAGAAAAGATCCGAGATAATTAATGTTGAGAATGAATATCCGCATCCGCCGCAATGGCGCTGATGAAAGAGGGTGTGCAACGATTTACTAAAAATATTACGTGGAGAATTTGTTCGGTGCGAAGACCGGACGCGCGTCTCGCCCGCACAGATCGGGCACTGGCGCTCGTAGTCAGTTCGTTTCGCAGCGGCTTTAAGTTTTTGGTCGTCCATAATAACGCGGGACCCAAGTCCCGCATAATTAAATAACGTCTCACTTCATTTTCCCCTTGAGTGAAATCGAATGGTTAACGGTTGTGCTACGTGAGAGCGAGGATTTTAGGCACTTATCCCATTGAATTTATCCATCTTTTAAATGTCCGTTAAGTAGGCGGACATTTAACACATCGGTCTATTAGTATTCAACTAATGAGGTGGATGGCGCATTTTTAACAAAGAAATCTTCGCCAAGCGCCTGTCGTTAGCACGGCCAGATTCCACTATGCGAGACAACGCGTCTTACCATTAAAAACGCTCGGACAGAGATAACGGTCAATCGAATCAAGTCGAATCAGTAAGAACCTGACGGTTTCACTCACACCAAGCGTTTTCCCCGCCATTTCGAAATATCACTACTCTCTTCGTGGCTGAGAGCCCAAATTCGTACGGAATCCCGCGGAATGCCAACAACTCATGCGGAGACTCCCGTATCTCATGGTATACATCACTGTGATTACAGCCGCCCGCATGATAAAGTCCAGATATATTGTTTGAATATGAATACCATTTCTGGCAGCGCTCATATCACAGCCGCGCCTCGGAGCCCCCTCTGTTCGGCACTCTATTCCCGACTCCCAACATATCCTCTGCCATATTGGCCCCTTGTCCAGGATTTATGAACGACACCGATTTCTATCTGCAGCTCCACCGCGCGCTCGCCGCGCTCTTGATGAAGAATCGCTTCATCCGCAAATTGACACATACCGGACTTTCGCGCGGAGAGGTGCATATTTTAATTGAAATCCATGCGCGCGGAGAGTCGAGCGTCAAGGTTCTGCAGCCGCTCTTGAACATCGATCAAAGCTCGGTATCGCGTTTGGTAAAAAATCTCATTCACAAAAAGTTTGTGCGTTCGGTATCGTCGGAGGCAGATCGAAGATCAAAGCTTCTGCGCCTGACGGCGGCCGGATCCAATGCGATTGAGCAAATCGACAAAGTTGCCGGTGGTAAATTCGAACAGTTTGCCAGCCGCCTGACAAAAGCAGAACGGGAAGAATTGTTGGAATTTTTCCAGCGCATAGCCGATTGGTACGGTCAGCCTAGCTGTCCGGAACGCGCCGAGGAAAGCGCGGTGAGATTGCAACAACGGCGCATGTCGCGCGCATTCGGGGTGTTATCGTCAGATATTTTCGGCAGCGGACTCTCTTCCTCACAGTGGTTCGTATTCCAAGAAATTTGCAATTCAGCCTATCCGCTTAACAACAAAATTCTCGCCGAGCATCAAGGCTTAGCGCCGAATTCGCTTTCAATCATCTTGGAGAAGCTGCTTCGACTTGGCTACATCAAACGAAACCGCGCAGTCCACGACTCAAGGCATATAGAACTGGCATCGAGCGTCGCGGGCGAACGGCACGTAGCCGCAATCGAAAAGAAATGCGCCGACGATCTCGCGCACATACTTGCCGAATATCAGCCGGAACGGCGTCGCACACTGCTGCAGATTGTGCTGCGCTACATAGGACAAGAGACGCCGCATCAACCCATAGCTCTTCCGAACGATTTCTCGATACGGAAGATTCAAGGTAAGAAGAACCGCGACCAGGCCAGAGCATTCGCCGTCACCGAACTGGTACAGCGCGGACATGCCGAATTCGCGCCGACTCGCCTGATTGATGATCAATCGTTAGTATTTGGACTCTATGACGGGAATGATGAACTTCAGTCCGTGTGTGAAATTCAAATAGGCGACGCCGGATGCGAACTCTCATTACTCGCTTCAAATAAGGATACTTCCCCGAATTTTGCATACCTTTTTATGGAGCGAATATTCGAAACGCTCCGTGCAACCAGAGAGATTTCGGAGCTTCGCTTAACTTTTAAGCCAGCCGTAAAGCTGCTGCGAAAAGCAGGCATGCTCGAAGACCGGCAAAAAATGGCGCTCTGAGAGATTTCTCCTTCAAAAGTCCGGCTCAAATACATTCTGCTGCGGTCCGCTTGATAGCGTACGTTTCGGCAATTTTTCCTAGAATATACATTCTTTTATGAAGTATTTTTATTCATATTTCACACTCACATGTAATAGTAAAACCATATAGGCCGTTGTCCTGACGGGAAATTTTCAGTGGAAGGAGATGATATGGTCGCAGCAGTGGCAGAAGAAAGAACAGCATTACAAGGCACCGAAAGCGAGGATTTCGGGAAACTCGTGGTTGAAAGAAAACCTGAGAAAGACCGCGCTACCGGGTGGATTAGAAAACTCACCGCCCAAGCTCCCGAACTAGCCGAGGTCACAGAGGCATTAACGGGTAGCCGGGGAAAAATGATGGATACCGTCCGAGAGCTCGGCCTCCCCTTTGTTCCCTATGCTTATGCTACCGTCGAAGAGTTTCTGCGCGATCCGCAGGCGCTCGCTGGGCAGTTAAAGGGCGATACATTTTTCTGCACCCTTCAGCCGACCAACTATGTGGCGGGAATCGAATGCCCATCACTGGGAGTAATCAGCGTCGATGAACTTGTGGAAAAAATAAAGCACTATACCGAGGAAGAGTTGGGCACGAGCTTTACCATCATGCTGAGCGAAGTTCGCGATGTGGCCTTCCTCGGCAATATCGTCATCAATAGTAACAACCAGATATACGGAGAATTCACCGATCAAGGGATCCCTCCGACGCGAAGCGGCGTTACGCGTCTTTTTGGATTTCGTAAGGACGATGTGCTTGACACCTTCCGCTACGACTTCAAGGACGCTGAACTCCGCGAAGCGATATATCGCAGCGTATCTCTACTTCCACACACAGGGACCGGGCGGGACCGTGTCTGGGATAAGGGGTACTACGAGCTGAACTTAACGCGCGGAGAGAATGGCGGACTTAGCCCCGCTTTCTATGACTACCGTCAAAAGGATGCGTTTTTGTTCGTGCCAATTGCAACATCGAGCGCAGTTTAATTTGGCTAAATGAATACGGAGCTACTATGACTACTAATTTAAACCAATCAGACTATCTATACTTTTCTCAATGTAATCCCGACCTGCGCTACAATTTCGACGGCAGCACCGTTCTTGGGAGATCTAAAGCCGGCACACTCCAGATAATCGAAAGCTACTTTCAGAGTCAGCCGGCGCCATACCGGAGAGAACTCGAGGCATTCTCAAAATTAAATGGCGGCGATTCTCCAGGCGCAAAACCGCCAGAGTGCTGGGTATTCGTCCCTTGCTTTAACGAAGATCGAAATTTAAAGCGCATCGTCAGCCTATTTGACCGGCAGGCGCTCACGTTTGGACGCCCATTCGAACTTTGCTTTATTCTGAATTGCCCCGATAGCAACGCGTACCGTGAGCGATTGTACCGTTCAATTAACATTCTGCTCGAGGCCAAGCGCGATCGTCCCTCTATACACATCGTACCCAAGATCTTTAGCCCGAAAACCGCAAGCCTTGGCCGCGCGCGCAAGTACGGGTTCGACTATTGTTTGGAGCGAATCAGAGCGACCCGTCCCGCAGACGTCGATAAGACGTTTATCGTCTGCACTGAGGGTGACACGCTAGAGTTGCCCGATAACTATCTTCGCGACTATGCCGCGCACTTCAAGGATCCGTGCTGCAAACTCGTGCAGGGTAGAATCGAATACCCACGCCATTTGCTCGAACGAAGTGAAGCCCTACACCTCTTTACTTCGGTGCGGGAAGCGGTTCACAAGGGTCAAGGAAAACATCGCGCTGATTTTCCTGAGTTCGGCGGACTGATGCCGTGCGGACGCAACTTTGCCCTCAGTCCGGCGCTTTACGCCCGAGTGGGCGGCGTCGATGCTGTGCGCAGGCCGGGACCGGAAGACGATATCATTTTTGGAAGCGATATTGTGCGGCTGATCGGTGAGAAGGCCAAGGAACTTTCAAACGTATCCCTGATAACCAGTCCACGCCGAGAGGTGCTAATCATCCGGGATATGATTCGGGGCGAGGATACCAACTTGAAACGGGCGTATGAAGATTTTCATAATGCGACCGAAATCCGCGACTTCGAAACGTCAGATATTGAGAGAGTCGTCTTTGAGGAGTTTCCTCAATCCGTCTCTCCCAAATTTATTCCCACGCTGCTCTCACAACTCTATCAGTGGGTGGTGAGTTCCAAGCTCAAGGGCGCAGTCGCTTCACATCTCGAGGCGCAGATGATTAAAGAGGCATATACGACACACCAAGTTGGGTACTGGGAGAAAGAGAACATGCTCTGGCAGTGCGGCCAACGTTGGCTTGCCGCCATGCCCCAAGAAATACGGAGCCGCTATGAAAATAAGATCGCCGACGACGCGCTCTATTGGTTCCAGCATTTCAATCGCCAGCACGACATGACGTTCTTGCGCAGCAACAACGGCATCCTGTCGCGTCTCGCCGAACCAGTATGTCACCGCACTCGGCAGGCATATGGATAATGTACCAACCGATTGTTCCGTAATAGATAGGGCTGAGGGCGCCGTAGGAGAGAGTTCTTCTGCGACGCCCTCTTTTTTCTCTCTCGAACAAGCGCAATTGCCTGAAATAAATACTCAACGACGCTTCGAACAGTTCATGACATCAAGGACTGAGAAAATCGAAGAGGTACTCGATTCTCTCGATCTTAAAGATCGAATCGTAATCGAAATAGGCGTCGGAGAAGGCGCTATCACCAAGCAGCTCCTCGCGCGCGGTGCCCGAGTGATTGGCTATGAGATTGATCCGGCGATTACTCCTGAATCTATTCGTTCACAGATAACGTTTATTGCGAGAGATTTTAATGAGGCGGACTTCGACTATATCGAGAATTGCGTTCCTCCCCCAATGCTCATCTCCAATCCACCGTACACGCAGCTCACCGCCATCCGCGAAAAAATAATCGAGCGTCACAACGTGCGCGACTATGTGCTCTTTATCCCTGCGGTTTATCGGATGCATTTCCCTGAGAGCCGTGTTCTGGCCTGCCAAGATGGAAATGACTTTCGCCCCACAGCGTCCGGGCAGCATCTGATTGTGAGCTCCGACAGCTCATGCACTGAGGAGTCGCCGCTAACCAATCACGAGCCTATTACCTGGCAAAGGCTCGCTGATTCAGCCAATCGATTTACCGAACTACCGGAGACTGAGCGCGCAATCATTCAGCAGCTCTTAG
>CAYTAW010000073.1:6849-11004 GCA_964435675.1 uncultured Bdellovibrionales bacterium | reverse complement strand
ATCCTGGACCTTTCGCCGCTCGGACATCAGCCGATGTTTTCTGCAAGCGAACGCTATGTGACGGTTTTTAACGGCGAGATCTACAACTTCAAGCTGCTGCAGCAGGAGTTACTTAAATCGGGGGCGGTATTCAAAGGGGGCAGCGACACCGAGGTTCTTCTAGCTGCAGTTGAGAAATGGGGTGTGCGCGAAGCGACCGAGAAATTTGTTGGCATGTTTGCGTTCGCTATCTGGGACCGGCAGCAGCGCACTCTATCGTTGGTACGCGACAGGGTTGGCAAGAAACCGCTCTACTATGGATGGAACCGGGGTGTTTTTTATTTCAGTTCGGAGGTGCGTCCTCTGCTCGCGCATCCGCGCTTCGTTCCTGAAATCGATCGGCGGGCGCTTTCATTGATGGTTCGCTATGGGTATGTGCCAGCCCCGTATAGTATTTATCGCGGAATAAAGAAGCTGCCGCCCGGATCTATTCTGACACTTATGGAAGCCGACCTGTCGGCTGACCACGCAGCGCCGCATCCAGCGCCCTTAGCGTATTGGGATCCCGAGCAGCTTAATGTCGTGGCGCATGCGTCGCAAGAAAGGTTAAGTGAGGAACAAGCATATGAACAATTTGAACGATTACTCGAGGACTCCGTATCGCTTCGTATGCTAGCCGATGTGCCTGTTGGCGCTTTTCTCTCCGGGGGCATAGACTCTTCATTGATCGTCGCGATGATGCAGCGTGTCACCGCGACCCCGGCACGCACATTTACTGTTGGCTTTCACGAAAAGAGATATAACGAAGCTCCCTATGCCGCGCGAATCGCTCGACATTTAAGGACGGAACATACTGAATTGTATCTAACAGCGTCTGAAGCGCTCGACGTGATTCCCCGTATGGCGCAGATTTTTGACGAGCCCTTCGGTGACCAATCCCAAGTTCCAACTTTTCTCGTTTCTCAGCTTGCCCGCAAGTCCGTCACTGTCGCGCTATCTGGAGACGGCGGAGACGAGCTTTTCGCGGGCTATCCGCGTTACTGGAAGACCGATTCGCTTTGGCGTTCTATTCGCATGCTCCCGAAAGGTGCCCGGCATGCGGCGGGCCGTCTGGCGCGCGCCGCTCCAGAGACATTTTGGAAGTCATTTTTTGCGGCGATGTCAAAGATTGCGCC
This sequence comes from uncultured Bdellovibrionales bacterium, assembly GCA_964435675.1. Lineage (GTDB taxonomy): Bacteria > Bdellovibrionota_C > UBA2361 > UBA2361 > CAYTAW01 > CAYTAW01. The sequence continues at coordinate 9,850 of CAYTAW010000073.1, read as the reverse complement.
AGGCTTTTTCTCTGAAAAAGACGTCGCCGCCAAAGTGGATCGAATCTCTCACGTGCTCTCGCTCGAAAATTATGAGGAGTTGTATCAGCGCGTTGTTTCTTTTCATGAACATGAATTGCGTTTGGTGCGCGGTGTCGATCCGCTTTCGCTTGATCAGGTGTTACCGGCTAAGGCTGATCGTAAGCGATTAGCGCCGATTGAGCGCTTGATGATGATTGACTTTATTAGCTACCTGCCTGACGATATTCTGGTAAAAGTAGACCGGTGCAGTATGGGGGTATCGCTCGAAGCGCGCGCGCCGCTTCTTGATCACCGTATTGTCGAACTTTCGTGGCGTGTTCCTTTCTCGCTAAAGCTTCGAAAGCGCTCGAGTAAATTTTTGATGCGAGAGCTTTTGGCAACGATGGTTCCACGGGAGCTCTTTGAGCGTCCCAAAATGGGATTCGGGATTCCTTACACCGAGTGGATGCGAGGGGAGTTGCGTGACTGGTGTCAGGACCTTCTTTCTACTGAGGCGCTCGAAGCGCACGGACTCTTGGATACCGAACTCGTAACCGTATTATGGCGTGACTTCGTGCAGGGACGCGATGCCTATGGTAACCTGATTTGGAACATAGCTCTTTTCCAGAATTGGTATAAAAATCAAAAACACGGATAACGATGATTGAGGCGCACCTTCATCCGGTATTAAGCAGCATGCCTTTTGCTCTTCTAACTCTGGCGTCAGTAGTCGAATGTCTCAGGTGGCGCGGACGAACAAGCGGCTCTGAGATTGTTGCGTGGTGCATTTGGGGCGCATTAATAACCATAGCTGGGGCTTTTCTTTCGGGGTATATCGCCGCTGATTATGCACATCAATCGCTGGGAGTTCCCGAGGACGAGATTGGGGGGCATCATTTGTATGGAAAGGCGCTTTTAATTCTTTGCTCAATTTTGGCGATCGTTTATTTCGCGGCGCAGAAAGCACGGTATAACCAGAAAACCTTCATTGGAATTTTTCGTATGCTGCTTGTCTCGGTCTGGTTTTTGAGTATGATTACCGGCTTCCGCGGCGGAGAAATGCTTCTTAGGCCACGCGGTATGGTTAATGAGGAAGCGCATGAGTAAGGCATCTACAAAAGAGACTGACGGCGAAGACGAGCACGACGAAGCCCCAGTTCCGGCCGAAATAGCCGGCAAGAATTATATGACCCCCGCCGGTTTCAAGCGCATGCAAGACGAGCTGCAGACGATTGTTCGCAAAACCAGGCCTGAAGTGACGCAGGTTGTTGCATGGGCTGCAGGGAATGGCGACCGCTCTGAGAATGGCGACTATTTGTATGGGAAAAAGAAGCTGCGCGAACTCGATCGCCGCATTCGATTTCTCTCCAAACGGCTTGATGCGGCCGAAGTGATAGATCCGTTGAAGGTAAAAAGCGACCAAGCGCTATTCGGTTCTACCGTGACGTTTGAAGATGAGGATGGAATTCAAAAGCGCTATACCATAGTTGGAGTAGATGAGTCTGACATTGCTCTCGGCAGAATTAGCTGGCTATCGCCTTTAGCGAATGCTTTATTGAAGTCCCGCGAGGGTGACGTTGTGACCTTTCACTCTCCTAAGGGAAAGCAGGAGCTTGAAATAATTAAAGTCGAGTACCTCGAAATACCGTAAAATCATCTCCGCGGGCGCGCGCAAGCGCTCCCAACTTTGTGATATCCAATGACCAGTCTCTTCGAAAAAGTGAATATCTAATTAATATCGGAGCACGCGGAGCCTCGACCTTAGGTTAGGAAAAATAGGCGGAAGAAAGTTCCGGCCGTATAAAACCCGAGCAGCGCGGCTCCTTCGCCTCTGGTGATACGCATCGGACCTCGGAGCGCAATCGGTGCGAGGCCGAGACAGAGAAAGGATAGGAAGAGCAAGTCGAATAACCCGTATTCCGGCACGGGTATTGGGTGAACCAACGCGATGATGCCGAAAAAGAAGAGAAGGTTGAGAATATTTGAGCCAATAAGATTCCCGAGCACCAAATCGTGATGGCCCCTACGGGCTGCCAAGATACAGGTGGTCAATTCGGGCAATGTGGTGCCAAAAGAAACAATGGTAAGTCCAATTATACTCTCAGAAACCCCGAGCGCCTGCGCTATAGCAACCGCGCCATCAAGTGCAATACGGGCGCCAAGCGCAACTGATAGCAGACCCGCAGCGGTGGTAATCAGGAGAGTTTTTGTATTGTCAGCTTTTCCGCGCAGGCCCTCTTGACGCACTTCTTCGACAAACGCGTCGGGTTCCGCGCGCGTTGCCAATTCGTATACCGTGTAATAGAGAAATACCGAGAAAAATAGCAGCAGCACAATGCCGTCGGCATGATCAATTAAATTCACCGGATAATGCCCGAGAATGGAATCGCTCGAGAGTGCGAGCAGCGCAATCGAGGCAAGAATCATCAAGGGTATCTCTCGCGTCACCACTGATTTGCGGACAGTTATCGGTCGGACTATTGCCGTAATCCCAAGAACAAACGTTATATTTAAGGTCGAAGCGCCAACTAGATTTCCGAAGGCGAGTGATGTCACGCCGCTCCATGCTGAAATGGTATTCAGCGCCAATTCAGGAACCCCGGTGCCAAAGGCGACCAGCGTCATGCCGATTACGATGGGAGGGACGCCAAAAGATGACGCGAGCCTCGAAGCGCTCTGCACCGCAAAATGGGCGCCTCCTACTAAGAGCACAAGGCCAGTAACTAATAATACAAGAGACATCATAGAATGACAGGTTATGTTGCCTGACTAAGATTGAAAAGGGGATTTGTATCAATTGCCTAGCAGCGCTAAGTTTCTAGTAAATCAGCAAACTTGGAGTGGCCTATGAATACGTTGTTATTGGTTGCCGGCGGAGGCGCGCTCGGAGAGCCGGGTCTCTCCGACACGGACGCCGGGGGCGAGCCCACCGTCTCCACGGGCGACGCGGGACCCGCTGACGCCGAACCGAGCTCGGACGCAGGGGTTGACGGTGGGGCAC
>CAYTAW010000073.1:0-6839 GCA_964435675.1 uncultured Bdellovibrionales bacterium | reverse complement strand
GAACTCGGTCAACTCATGGCTGCGAGTTCCCTTAAATATGGTATTCCGGTTGGAACAGCCCTCGTCAATACTCTCGGCTGTCTCGCTATTGGGGTTGTGGGCGGTATGGTTTCGAGGAACACCGCATTTCCAGAGAGTCTCCGCCTAGCACTAATGCCCGGTTTGCTTGGCGGCTTCACGACCTACTCTGCGTTTGCATACGAATCTCTCGAACTGATGCTGGCGGGCAATTATGCGCGGGCAGCGCTCTATTTTTGTTTGACTTCAGTATTGGGTTTTACCGCCGTCTGTGCCGGCCTCAAACTCTCGACGGGTTTTTAATTGATATCAATTCTCCGCTAAGAGTTACAGAAGAAAAGGTTGCATTCTGCGCGCTGGGGCTCACCTCAATTGGAGATGGCTGACCACTTAAGATTGAAATCTGGAGTCTTTGGTGAAGAGGCCCGGCATTCAGCCTTTAATTGTGTTTAACAGCGGGAGGCGGCGCGAGATTAACACCGCCTCCCTGCGAAACCTACGCACACTCAGTCGCGAAGCGCGGGATGGTTTTCAACGCTGCTAATGCGCGATTGTATGACTTACGAGCGCGGTTTACATACTGAGTGCCGCGCGTCTTCGCCGCGTTGGTCGTGCGGAATACGCCGCGCGCCGCAATGCGCCGGATTGCTGAGAACTGCCGCCGATAAAGCGAGGCCAGTCCGTCAATAGTCGGCTTGTTGTCTATCTGTGCGCAGAAGTTCGGCAAGTTCGGGCAGGTCGTCATAACCTCCGGGAACTTGAATGTCAGTTCATTTGCTTCCTTCAGGAATTGCTTGGCTTTGCGCTTCGAGCGCTCTGCGTCAATCACTACTCGCGGCTGCTTATTGCTGACTTTAACCAAATCGTTCGACGCGCGAACCGTGGTGTTGGCCAACTCGAGCGCCGTGGCGTCGAGTTCTGAGCGGGTTGTTACGGTCGGCGATACCGAACATCCTTGGCTGCTCGGACAAAATACCGAGCTGCTGTTGGCCTGGGCAATCCGGCCGGCAAGCGTCCAGGTAATCAGCTCGCTCGAACTGAAGCGCGCCTTGAACGCCGAATTGACGTTTCCGGACGAGAACAGCTCCGGCTGGCCGCGATCTGTTGGAGCCGGCGAGAATTGGTTGAACGTCCCAAATGGAATAACGATATCGAAATCGTTCGGGTTCTGGTAGCTGAACGTCGCGTCGTAACTTCCGCTTGCCGCAATGTCGATACACTCGAGGCGCGGCACAACTGCACCGCAGGCTTGCGAGGAGCTCGATGCCGAGACCGTGGTTTGAACCGCACCGCTCGTCTGCACGGTCCACGTAAGCGGTTGTCCGGAGAATGTAACTCGGAATGCCGCTTTTACTCGTCCCGGGGAAAATGTCTGCACCTGTCCTTGATTGAGAGCGCCGGGTGAGAAGTTATTCTTGCCAACAGTGCTGCCAGTTACAATCGTCACGCTCGATGCGGAGAGATTTTGATAACCGAAATAAGCGGTGTATGTGCCGTTGCCGTTGTTGGTCACGCACTCGAGGAGCGGAATTACCAAGGCGCTGCCCGACTGTTCATCATTGTCGTTCGGGTTCTGACAATCTGGATCGTTGAGATCGATTAGTCCGTCCCCGTCATTATCGATGCCGTCCTGACACTGCGCCTTTGGATTAGATTCGTCGTTGTCGGACGGCGAATTGCATCCGAAATCAGCAGGATAATCAGTCGCGCCGTCCGAATCGTTGTCGGCTCCGTCTTGACACTGACTCGTGCCGTCGCTCTCCGAGTTATCCTGCCGTGAGAAACAACCCGTATCGGCAGGGAAGTCTATTAGCGAATCCGAGTCATTATCGATATTGTCTTGGCACTGCGTCTTAGGCAGCGCCTCATCGTGGTCTTGCGGCGAACTGCAGCTAAAATCAGCCGGGAAATCGGTGGCTCCGTCGCTGTCGTTATCTGCCGTATCTTGACATTGTGACTTCGGATTCGTCTCGTCGTTATCTGTCGGAGACGAGCAGCTAAAGTCGGCGGGATAATCGGTTGCCCCGTCATTATCATTGTCCACGCCATCCTGACACTGAGACGTGCCATTAGACTCGGTGTTGTCCTGTGGTGACGCACAGCCTGGGTCTGCCGGAAAGTCGATCAGCGAGTCGCTGTCGTTGTCGATGGTGTCCTGACACTGTGCCCGCGGATTAGTTTCATCCGGATCGGTTGGTGAGGAGCAGCTATAGTCGGCCGGATAATCGATTGCGCCATCGCTGTCATTGTCTAGTCCGTCCTGGCACTGGGTTGTACCGTCGCCTTCATTATTGTCCTGCTTTGAGGAGCAGCCAGGATCGGCTGGGAAGTCGCTTAAACTGTCGCCGTCATTGTCGATGCCATCCTGACATTGCGCCTTCGGATTGGACTCGTCGTTATCCGTCGGTGATGAACAGCTGAAATCTGCGGGATGGTCAGTCGCGCCGTCGCCATCGTTGTCTGCGCCATCCTGGCACTGTGTCGTTCCATCGCTCTCGTTGTTGTCTTGCCGGGATGAACAGCCTGGGTCCGTGGGGAAGTCGGCCAAACCGTCGCTGTCGTTATCGAGCGAATCCTGGCATTGCGCCTTTGGATTTGTCTCGTCGTTATCGGTCGGCGATGAGCAGCTAAAATCGGCCGGATAATCGGTAGAGCCATCGTTATCGTTATCGACACCGTCCTGACAATGACTGGAGCCGTCGCTCTCGTTATTATCCTGCTTCGAAGAACATCCGGGATCAGCCGGGAAGTCGATTAAGCCGTCACTATCATTATCGGCGCCGTCCTGGCATTGCGCCTTTGGATTTGTCTCGTCGTTATCGGTCGGCGATGAGCAGCTGAAATCCGAAGGGAAGTCCCTTGCCCCATCGTTATCGTTGTCCTGATTGTCCTGACATTGGCTGGTGCCGTCGCTCTCGTTATTGTCCTGCTTTGAGGAGCATCCTGGGTCCGCCGGGAAATCTATCAGACCGTCGCTGTCGTTATCAGTTCCGTCCTGACACTGTGCTTTCGGATTTGTTTCATCGTTATCCGTTGGCGATGAACAGCTAAAGTCGTTGGGATAATCAGTCGCGCCATCGTTGTCGTTATCTATTCCGTCCTGGCACTGGGTGGTGCCGTCGCTTTCGTTGTTGTCTTGCCGCGATGAACATCCTGGATCGTTCGAAAAATCGACTAGGGTGTCGCCGTCATTGTCGACACCATCCTGGCACTGTGCCTTCGGATTGGCTTCGTCGTTATCGGTTGGCGATGAGCAACTAAAATCCGTCGGAAAGTCAACTGCGGCGTCATTATCGTTGTCCACGCCATCTTGACACTGGGTTGTTCCGTCGCTCTCATTGTTGTCCTGCCGTGAAGAACAACCGGGGTCCGCTGGGAAGTCGATTAGGCTATCGCTATCGTTATCAAACGCGTCCTGGCATTGCGCCTTCGGGAAGGTTTCGTCGTTGTCTGTTGGTGATGAGCAGCTAAAGTCAGCGGGGAAGTCGGTTGCTCCGTCGCCATCATTATCACCACCATCTTGACACTGAGTCGTTCCGTCCCCCTCGTTATTATCTTGTGTCGATGAGCATCCCGGGTCTACGGGAAAATCGATCAATGCATCGCCGTCATTGTCAGCCAAATCCTGACACTGAGCTTTTGGATTTGTCTCGTCATTATCAGTCGCCGATGAGCAGCTGAAATCGGCGGGATAGTCTATCGCGCCGTCGCTGTCGTTATCGATTGCGTCTGAACACTGCGGCGGTTTCGGCGGAGTGCACGCCATATTGATGAAGTTGGTTATATAGTTGGCGCTGCCTTGACCGGGGGTAACCCCGGAAGGACCGGCGCCCCAATTGCCTTCTGCAAACACGAATCCCTGATTCCCTTCGCGTGGTTTGAATGCCGCGATACAGAAGCCGTCCTTGATATGAGCGCATTCAGCCGGTGCCTGAATATTTTCGATAAAGCCGGGGCTGTTCAGTCCGCCGGTGAAGTTAAAAATCTTCCCGGTGAGATAGGGAAAACGGATCGTATCCGGCGCTTCAATTCCCGAGCTTGCCCGACCTGTAGTTTTATCCGAATACTTCATCCGCGTTTGGATGTTGTTCATTATTTGGCGCGTTCCGAAAGAAGCTTCGTAAATAATTGGATTGTCGGCGAAGAAGGTGAAGTTGGTGCCACGGTTGTATGCTTGCTTGAACAGATCGATCTCGGTTGAATTAAGCGCGCGATAAGAAACCTGCCAATCGCCGTAAACGACCAGGTTGACATTCTCGAGGTCGGCGGCGGTGAGCTGCCGTTGATAGAGATTCGCCTTACGTACCTGCACGTTGGCAGGAAGCGATGAAGGAAGGCGCGCTGCCGATAAATCGGGGCCAGTCGAGTAAGTAGACGCGTGCAATAGTATGCAGGTATCGGTCTCATCGGTATCGGTCGGTCCGGTGCACCCTGGATCCGCTAAGTCGATCTTGCCATCACCGTCATTGTCGACTCCGTCACTGCACTGAGGCCCTGAAGGGCATATGGAGGTCGTAATGCCTACTGTTCCGCTCCAACTGCCGATCGCGCCGAGATTGCAGCCGCTGGTAAGTCCTTCGGCTACGAGCTTAATAGTATGGCTACCAGAGGAGAGGCCGCCGAGAGAGACTGGCTGACTGGTAAGGGGCCCCGGGCCGCCGGGCCATCCCGTATATTCAGTGACTCCGCGTTCAATTCCGTCAACCAGGTAGTGAAGTCTCGTGTAGGAGCAGTGCTGCGAGCCCACGGTGTAAAGTGCGCTTGCTGTCCCTGAACCTGACATTTGAAAGGTAAACGTCGGCTGTGCGTTGCAAGTCTGCGTTCCGCCGGTGCAAGTCGTTACCGGAATCGGAAAGTTCTGCTGAGACGTTTGTGGCGTCGAGCCATTTAAACACTGCGGGGCAGGATTTTGCGAACAAAAACCGAGCGTCAAGCGCGAGTTTCCATCACCCATATAGGTAACTTGATTATCCGGGCTGCCAAGCGAGGAAGCGGCGTATCCGTTCGTGGCAGCGAAAGAGCCTGATAAGCCCGACCCGACTTGGGTCGAAGCGATAATCGATGCGTACTCCTTATGACCGTCAGCAAAATTAAGCGACACCGAATCGATGTTATTGCCAGTGGCGCTGTTGTTCAGAAAATTGATGCGCGTACACTCGATGCTCAGGTACTGACCGTTAGGATTGAGCGTGCCGTCCTCGTTGCTGTAGAAAAAGTCATAGAACTCGGTGCTCGCCAGAAGCGACAGGTCGGCCGCTAGCACACCCTGCGCAATATCGGCGCTCAAGCGCGAATCATTTATCGGATAGGTATTAATAATATTGGTCGGTCCGGCGTCTGGACGCGACATTTCATAAATTGTGATCGACTGAATCCCCGCCAACGAGCGGATCGGCGAGGTGCCGGCAGGGCATTGATACGTCTGCGCGTCCGCTACCGCTGCTATTGCGGAGAGGAAGCCAAGGATAACCAAAAACTTTGCGGCGAAGGTATAGACGCTCGTACAGCGCTTTTCGTAAAAACACGACATACAACATTCCTCGAATGACAAAACGATTTCAGAAGAGGGTTCTAAAAAATATAGGGACGCACGCATGGGTAGTCAATTTTGTGGCATCAGAAAAGCCATAATTTACGGGCAAAAAGACGTCTTTTGCGTATACAGCGAGAACTAAATTGTTGCGTGGTGAAAGTGAATTTCGTGGAAGTAATTTGGGCTTTGATTAGGAAACGGCAGTGATGATTACGCAAAGAACAAGCCGTTCTTCAAATTGTCGCTTGAAGCATCGTTTCAATACGGTACATTTTGCATCGGAAAAAGTTTTGTTTCTTCCTCTTCCATTTGCTCCCGTGCCTCTTTGAGAAAAAATAAATTAGGCGACAGTAGCGGGATGTATTAACGGTCGCCAAGATGGGGTTGTAGCGGAGAAAGCTTCAAAAGGTGGAACTGTTCGGAAGTAGAGCAAGCGACGTGGAGAGGAGTAGAAAAATGCTGCCGATCCGTTACTTGAATAGTAACCTTTTAGAAATGCCAAATATACATACAGGGTGCATAGCCAGCATTGGCAGTAGGTCGTATTGATTACGGTTTGATATGCCCCTTGAGCGCGCAAAACAGAGGGTCTTCTGCGGTGATCGCACTGCCAAGCTGATGCAGAGTATGCCGCGCCCGGCGACGTGTTGAATCGGTCGACGGCGATAGATAACAAGTTAGTTTCTATCTGGAGTACTCAACGCGGCTCGTATTTTTTATACCCGAACTACCATTTCTAGTAACATTTCTTTACAAAAACGCATCAATACCTAACATTTCAAGCGTGACGCTCTCGTAATATTTAAAATGTTCGAGGAAGATCTGCTGCCTAGAATGCTCGTTCAAATATGAAACAGTTTGCTTCCAAAAGTGCATATCCATTTGAGAGACACAGCTTGAAAAAGTTTCTGCCCTCCACGAATCTTTCCGCTCGAGTTGTCGCGTAAGAAGAAAGCGCGTGCTACAATCCGTCATCTCGCATAGTAAAAGATAAAGAGCGCGGGTAGGAAATCTAAATGATTGTCTGAGTAGTGTGGGCACAGAGAATCTATGGTAACACATCGTCAAGTCCTCGATCTGTTCAGGATTCATCAACAGCAATCTCGCTTTGTCGATTCTGCGTACTCTTCAGAATTGAATCTCGTCGAAATGTACGTACTGATTGAGATCGATATTAATCCGCACGTCACGGTGAGGGGACTTCAGCCGCTTCTTATGCTCGATCATGGAACGATTAGTCGGGCATACTATCACCTGATTCGCGAAGAGTTCGTGATAAGTCATCCAG
>CAYTAW010000072.1:0-11090 GCA_964435675.1 uncultured Bdellovibrionales bacterium | reverse complement strand
CGAGTATCTCTTGAACAAGAAGCTACGCTACACTGGAGCCGATTACTCTGCGCCGATGATCGAAATGGCGCGGCAATATTATCCACAAGCGCAATTTAAGGTTGCTGACGGCGCGGCATTGCCGTTTACCAACAATTCTTTCGATATCGTAATTTCGGGATGTGTGCTGATTCACTGCCCGAATTACGCTGAACATATCAATGAAACCTGCCGTGTCGCACGTAAGCACATTCTTTTACACCGCAGCCCAAGTTCCCACACAGGTCAAACGAAGTTCTTCGAGAAGAGCGCATATGGCGCAAAAACGGTTGAGCTGTGGTTTGGTGAAGACGAGCTGCTTGGTCTATTTGCCAAAAATGGTTTTGCAGTGATTGATTGGATTGAGTATGAACGCGATGAAGCGGCGGGATTCTCCGGCGTTTCGTATTTGCTGAAGCAAGGATAATATAGGTTTTGTATGAGTCAGAATAAGACACCGATGATTCTCTGCGCTGATCCGAAAGCTCAGTACCTCGCGCATTCAACTGAAATTCAGGCGGCAATTGCGCGCGTGCTTGAGAGTGGCTGGTATATTTTGGGAGAAGAGGTTCGCGCTTTTGAAAGTGAATTTGCCTCTTATATTGGCGTTGCACACGGCATCGGCGTAGCCAACGGTACAGATGCTATCGCCATCGCGCTAAAAGCCTGCGGCGTTTCCCCAGGCGATGAAGTGATAACCGTTTCTCATTCGGCTGTCGCGACAGTTGCGGCCGTTGAGCAAATTGGCGCGATCCCCGTATTCTGCGATATCTCGCCCGAAACGAGGGGCATGGATCCAAGACACCTAGCCACGTTGGCCACCGCAAAAACTAAGGCTATAGTTCCTGTTCACGTCTACGGACAGCCGGTAGATATCGAGACGATTTGCGCGTTTGCGAAGGAGCGCGGCATAAAAGTCATCGAAGACTGCGCGCAGGCCCATGGCGCTAAGGTGCACGGAAAGAATGTTGGATCCTTCGGCGACGTTGCCGCTTTCAGTTTTTATCCAACGAAGAATCTCGGAGCTATCGGCGACGGCGGCGGAATTGTGACGGACAACAAAGAGATTGCCGATTTAGCAGCAATAATCCGGCAATATGGCTGGAAGGAACGCTATATCAGCGCCATTGCCGGCGTGAATTCTCGGCTTGATGAGCTACAAGCGGCAATTTTGCGGGTTAAGCTCCGTCATTTGGAAAACGATAACAATAAGCGCAGCCGCATCGCCGAGCGTTACGATCAAGCGCTCGCAGGAACCGCAATTATCGCCCCGAAGCGAGTTCCAAACACGGTGCACGCAATGCATCTTTATGTAGTCGAACACCCCAAGCGCGATTCATTAAAAAGTTTTCTCCATGAACGGGGAGTCCAGGCGGCGCTTCACTATCCAGCCGCGATTCATCAGCAGCCCGCATACTCGAATGGACGCATCCGCGGAGGTGATGCGCTACCGGAGACCGAGCGGCTGTATAAGAATCTGCTTTCGCTGCCGATGTATCCGGAACTTGAAGAAACGCAACAAACTCTAATTATAAGTTCAATAAAAGAATGGCTCTCTACTAATGGCTAACGTTCGCAGTTACTGCACTTATTTTGATCGCAATTACTTAGTGAAGGGTCTTTCGCTGATCCGCTCGCTCATTCGCTGGCATGGGGACGGAGTAAAAATCTATGTCGTATGCATGGATGAACTAACTCGAATTCTGCTTAATAAACTGAACTTATCGCAGGTGGTTACGGTCCCCCTGCATGCGATTGAAGAGGGTGATGCGGAACTCCTTAATTGCAGACACGATCGCACCCATGTCGAATATTTGTGGACATCCACGCCAACAATCATTCTACGTATCCTGGAGAATTTCCCCGAAATCGAAACGGTAACCTATGTCGACGCCGATATGTACTGCTATGGGCAGTGCGACGCGATCTACCAGGAATTTGGCGATGCTTCCGTGATGATTCACGAACACCGCTTCCCCCAACATCTTGAGCATTTAGCTAAATACGGGCGCTTCAACGTGGGACTGCTGGTGTTCCGCCGCGACGAGCGCGCTTTTACTGTCCTGCGCTGGTGGCGTGAGAAGTGTATCGAGTGGTGCAAGGCAACGATGGAAGATGATCGTTTCGGAGATCAAAAGTATCTCGATGTTTGGCCGACTCAATTTGAAGGGGTCAAGATCACACAGAATATTGGTGTCGGTACCGCACCGTGGAACCATTCACAATACAAATTCAGTAAGAAAGACGGCTCATACTTCGTCAACGACACTCAGCTATTGATTTATCACTTTCACTGCTTCAATATTTTAAATCTTTCGGTGATAGTTCCAGTTGGCAACACCGACTATCACAATCCATTGAGCTATTTCAAAACCTCGCTGTTGCCGTATCTCGATGAATTGACAGCTTCTGCCGCGGCCCTTAAGTCAGTTCATGAAGATTTTATGTTCGGTTTGGTAAAAAATGAATTTGAATTGACTGAAAAATTCGGCTTTTTAATCGAAACACGCGCGTTACCCTACTTCAAGGACTCCGGCCTTCCGGCTGGCCAGCTTGCGGTGAATAATACGTGGACGCTTTTCCCGGGAACCACTGCTATCAAGAGCGGATGATCTTCTCCCCTCCAGTTGACGGCAGAAATCTAGAGTGACCGTGCGGACCCACGCAGTCAATAAGCCGACATCTACTTTATTTTGCGCCATTCAACGTCCACGGCGTTTATTGAATTTAATTGCGTCTGAGCAAAAGAATAGCGTGGCAAAGCTTGGCAAGTTTTTCCATCTCTGACTCATAGGTCAGCGAACGCGCAAAGGCGTTGGCATTTTCTATGATCGCGCGGCACTCGTTTGGGTGCGCTTCAAGCCAGCGGTGGAGCTCGACGACATCGGTAAGATCGGCCATTAACGGCGCGTAGTGCACCCACGGGCGCAAATCGCGGAAATACCACTGCTCCCAGTTCGAAGCCATCTTCACGGTTACACTTTTGGTGGCGAGTTTTAGGTAATAGGAACGCCAGGCACAGTGAAAACCATCGGCATCGATTAAATATGCGTGCTGAAGAAACTTCTCGAAAGGAACGTAATCTCCTACTACACCGTGTTCGGTCAAATTTTTCTGCTGCTCGGGCGATAGGTGATCGATCTTCGTGATCTTCGCGTCCAGCACCTCGGGTCGGTTCAGTTTCTTCGCTTTCAAAGCCAGTATCCCGCGCGCGCAGCTTTCCCACAAACTGGGATAATCCATCCCGGTTCCCGATGCGGCGCCGCGCCAAAAAATGGCTCTGCCTTTCTTTTCGAACGGAACGGTATCGATCGCCGCAAGATTATCCATATCCTGCTTGTATCCATTCGCGCCTAGAAATGAGGGATCGGGCATGAGAATCGTGCGCGTATCATCGACCGATCGTCCGAACGCTAATAGCGGCACCGTGCCGGTGCGATCGCGAGTGTAGTCGAAGGCGCCATCTTCGAGCCAAACCACGATCGAGCCGCTCAGCGTACGGCCTAGCGGAGTAGCGCAGATCTTTTCAAAAGTTTTTACAATCGTTCCATAATGCCCTTCTTGCCGCGTCCACGTCTTTTGAGAAATAGAAATTTTAGCGGAAGCGTTGGGAATGAACGTGATCTTAGCGATCATAAAACGTTCGTCGAAGGCGCGGCAAAACTGATCGAGATCGGAATCCTGATATCCAGTAATTCTCCAATAATTCAGCGCGTCTTCGTTAATTCCAGTGAACATTTGCCGTACGATACCATGCGAAGATGCTCAATCAAGCCGTTATTTTGAAACAAACTAAACGCTTACTGCCCTACTTTTGAAATAATAAAAACCCAGGGCACTACGGCGAGAGCGAGATAAACGACGACGAGAATTAAAATGATTGGACGAATCCACCTACGCTGATGCGCATGAAACATCAAAACGCCGGCCAGAACGAGCGCAAAAAGTTTCGCCGCGAAGAGCGCGGGGAGCATGCCGTAGGCGTGCATCAATTCGCGCAGGAATCCGTTTCCCTCCATATGAACACCGAGGAAATGAAGTCCGAGATAGGTTAGGATTCCATCGCTAATTTGACAGATACCTAAAGCGAGTCCAAGCAGTAGCGCTTTTCTCGAAAGCGAAACACTGCCAACCTTTGTCTGCACTTTCATTAGAATCGTCGGGCGGCGCGTCCGCTTGCCGGTGAACGAGATGTGCTCAGTCTCACCTTTCACGACTTCGAATTTGATTGGCATGGAAAACCTTACACTGCGGACAAAAAAGATCGACACGTTAAGAATCGACAAAAAATGAGAAATGCCTGAGAGAAATAGAAGGGCGCTAAGCTACTAAAATTACTGAATGTTTGAGCTAAAGATTGCGGTATCGGCCCTTCCAGACGGCCAACCGCTCAATCATTTATCGTGATTCGGTTTCCAAACTAAAAAGGTACGGTGAGCGCCCTTTCAGGGTGAACAGGGCTAACACGTTTCGCGAAGCTCGAGCGAAGGCTCACGCCCCAAAACCGGAGTACCGAACGCAAAATTCTGCGGCGATTTTAATGTATAGCTCGGATAGCCTCGAGGCGCTTGATCTTTTGCTGAGTTGTATTCCACTCGGGATCGAACGCGTTGATTTCGGTCAGGCGCATGTTGAGCTTTTCAACCTCTTCCTCAACATTCTTTCCTATAACGTCTTTTTCAAAATCTACCGAGTCGGCGAGAACGATCAGCTCATTTACCTGAAATGACGCGAAGCCGCCGGCGAGAATAATTTTCGCTGGTTTATCCGACCCAGGCTGGGCGTACTGCAGAACTCCCGCGCCGAGCACACCAACATATTGCGCGTGCTCAGGCAGAATTCCCACTTCTCCGTCGATGCCCGGCATGGTGACCGATTCAGTCACCACGTCGAGCACCAACCCCTGCGGGGTAAAAACTTTGAGCTTAAAATTCTTCTCGCTCATAGATTACGCGGCCTTTGCAAATTGCGCGGCAAGCTTCTCAGCTTTGGCGCGAGCATCAGCGATAGAACCGACGTACATGAACGCCTGCTCTGGAAGGTCATCGTGCTTGCCGTCAACCAGCTCGCCGAAGCCCTTGATGGTATCTTCGAGTTTGACATAGACGCCTTCGACGCCGGTAAACTGCGCGGCAACGAAGAACGGCTGGGACAAGAAACGCTCAATTTTACGCGCACGCGATACGGTGAGCTTGTCATCTTCCGAAAGCTCGTCCATACCAAGAATCGCGATGATGTCTTGAAGTTCCTTATACCGTTGCAAAGTCTGCTGGACCTTACGCGCCACACGGTAGTGCTCTTCGCCGACAATGCCCGGATCCAAAATGGTCGAGCTCGACGAGAGCGGATCCACCGCTGGGAAGATTCCTTTTTCAGCGATTGAACGCTCAAGAGCGATTGTCGCGTCAAGGTGAGCGAAGGTCGTAGCCGGTGCCGGGTCGGTGTAGTCGTCAGCCGGAACATATACGGCCTGCACTGACGTAATCGATCCCTTCGTGGTCGAAGTAATACGCTCTTGAAGCTGTCCCATGTCAGTCGCAAGCGTCGGCTGATATCCCACCGCGCTCGGCATACGGCCAAGCAGCGACGACACTTCAGAACCCGCTTGCAAGAAACGGAAAATGTTATCAACGAAGAGAAGAACGTCGCGTCCTTCCTGATCGCGGAAATACTCCGCAGTCGTCAATGCGCTCAATGCAACGCGGAAACGCGCACCGGGAGGCTCATTCATCTGTCCGTATACAAGACACGCCTTATCAAGAACACCCGAATCTTTCATTTCGTGCCAAAGGTCATTTCCTTCACGGGTACGCTCGCCAACACCGCCGAATACTGAATATCCGCCGTGTCCCTGCGCGATGTTGTTAATAAGCTCCATGATAACGACCGTTTTGCCTACGCCGGCGCCGCCGAAGAGGCCGATTTTGCCGCCCTTTACGAACGGGGCGATCAGGTCGATGACTTTGATGCCGGTTTCGAGAATCTCTTTCGAAGTCGACTGCTCTTCGAACGATGGAGCCGGACGGTGAATCGGCCACCGAGTTTCGGTGTCAATCGATCCCGCTTCGTCAACGGGACGTCCGATAACGTCCATGATGCGTCCCAATGTCTTCGGACCAACCGGTACCGAAATCGGAGCGCCCGTGTCGACAACTTCCTGTCCGCGCACCAACCCTTCGGCAGAGTCCATGGCGATACAACGGACCATACCGTCACCAAGGTGCTGGGCAACCTCGAGGACGAGGTTATTTTCTCGGTCGTCGATGTTTTTATTCGACGTCAATAGCGCGTCATAGATCTTCGGAATGCCGTCTTCCTTGGCAAATTCCACGTCGATAACCGCGCCGAGAACCTGCGCGATTTTCCCCTTTCTTGCGATATCTTTAGAACTCATATCTCTTCCTCTCTTTTCTCTAATATCAAAATCTTATCCGTGCAGCCTTTCTATCCGTTCAATGCTTCCGCACCGCCGATGATGTCGAGCAAATCTGCGGTAATCGAAGATTGACGCACCTTATTGCGTAGCAATTTGAGATTGTGCGCAATCTCGCCCGCATTCTTGGTGGCTGAATCCATAGCCGCCATGCGGCTTCCGTGCTCACTCGCCTTCGCATCGAGAGCCCCTTGAAATACCTTTGAACGAATTAAGCGCGGAATGATCGCGTCAAAAACCGCCTCGGCTGATGGTTCGAATAACGTAACACCCGATGATTCTAATGCTGCGGTTTGTGTCGAAACATTCGAATCAATCGGCAAAAGCTGCTCACTGATTACTGTTTGCGAGAGTGCCGAGCGGAACTGTGTAAAGATGAAGCGAACTTGATCGACCTCGCCAAGCAAGAATTCTTTCTCAAGCGCCTGACAGATTTCCTCAATCGGCCACTTTGCCGGATCTTCCGCAAGCTTCTCGTACGACTTCGAGTACGAATATTTCACGCGGCGAAAATATTCAGCTGGCTTTCTTCCCACGAGAACCGCGTCGATTACCGCTCCCGGATACTCGCGCTTGATATCAGCGACGGTTGCTTCAATCTTGCGATTGACGTTCGAATTATATCCGCCGCACAGTCCGCGACTTCCGCCGATTACAAGAATCTTGACCTTCCTCACGTCACCGCGTTTATTCATCAACGGATGGGAAAGATCGGTTCCCGCGAGCTCAGCCGACAACGTGCCGACTATCTGCTGGAGCGCCTTCGTGTATTCACGCGAACGCACCACGGATACTTGAGCCTTCTGCAGCTTTGCAGCCGAGACGAGCTTCATCGCGTAAGTAATCTTCCGCGTATTCTGCACCGACTTAAGGCGGTTATTTATCTGTTTTAATCCTGCCACCTGAGGCTCCCCTATCGAAGGCCGTTACGCGCGTGCTTCTGCCGTGGACGAACTCGCCGCTTTGCCGTGTGTTCCGTTGCTTCCACCAGTCACTGTCGCGCTGCTTATGCCGGCGCGATAGTTTGCAAGAACCTTCTCGAATACTTTAGTCAACTTGGACTCGGCGTCCCCGTCAATTTCCTTCTTCGACCGCACGGCCTCAAGCAATTCCGGCTCGCTCGTCCTTAAATATTGGTGAATAGCGCTTTCGAAGCCACGAACTTGTGAAAGCTCGAGCTTATCAGCGAATCCAAGATTGACCGCCAAGATCGAGATAGCTTGGAATTCTACTGCCATTGGCTGGTATTGCCCTTGCTTTAAAATTTCGACAAGTCTATCGCCGCGAAGAAGCTGCGCTTGAGTTGCGGCATCAAGATCGGAGCCGAACTGCGCAAACGCTTGCTTTTCACGGTATGCCGCAAGATCGAGACGAAGACGTCCAGCAACCTTCTTCATCGCTTTCACTTGTGCGGCACCGCCCACGCGCGAAACCGAGAGACCAACGTTCACCGCCGGGCGAATACCTGAGTTGAAGAGCTGACTCTGAAGGAAGATCTGACCATCAGTAATCGAAATTACGTTGGTCGGGATGTATGCCGAAACATCGTCTTCCTGCGTTTCGATAACAGGTAGCGCCGTGAGCGAACCGCCACCAAGCGAATCGTTAAGTTTAGCAGCGCGCTCAAGAAGACGTGAATGCAAATAGAAAACGTCACCCGGATACGCCTCACGGCCCGGCGGACGGCGTAGAAGTAACGAGAGGGCGCGATACGCGGTCGCATGCTTGGAAAGATCGTCGTAGATAATCAACGCATGCTTTCCGGTATTCATGAAGTACTCGCCCATTGCGCAGCCGGTGAATGGCGCGAGGTAAGAATAAGGAGCGGACTCTGAAGCTGTCGCGGCTACGACGATGGTGTGATCCATAGCGCCGTGTTCGCGGAGTTTTTCAACTACCTGGACGACGCTCGAACGCTTCTGTCCGATCGCTACGTAAATACAGATTACGCCGTTGCCCTTCTGATTGATAATTGTATCGATCGCCACAGCCGTCTTTCCGGTCTTGCGGTCGCCGATAATGAGCTCACGCTGACCGCGGCCTACCGGCGTCATTGAATCGATGGCCTTGATACCCGTCTGCATCGGCTCATGAACCGACTTGCGCTTTACGATACCAGGTGCCTTAACTTCAATTTTGGAAGTATGCGGAGTCTTGATTTCACCAAGTCCGTCGATAGGATTTCCGAGCGCGTCTACAACGCGCCCGACGAGCGCTTCACCGACTGGAACTTCAGCGATCTTCCCGGTACGCTTGACGATATCCCCCTCAACGATGCGGGCAGTGTCGCCCATGACAACGATACCGACGTTATCCTCTTCGAGGTTGAGCGCGATTCCCATGATACCGTGCGGGAACTCGACGAGCTCTCCCGAGGCGACCTTGGAAAGTCCGTGCACGCGCGCAATACCGTCACCGACGGAGATTACGTTTCCGACTTCGCTCAGTTCTTGCGCGGACGAAAACTTAGTGATGCGCTCCTTTAAAATCTGGCTAATTTCTTCAGCTCGAATTCCCATCTCGGTTCTCCGTTTGTTTCAAATAGAATTAAAATTTATTGTGTTAAACTTTCTCGTAATCCCGCCAAGGCACCGGCAATAGATCCATCAAGCAGCATGTCGCCGGCCTGTATGCGCAATCCGCCGATAATTTGCGGATCGGTGTTCCACTGAATACTCGCTAGTCCGCCGAAGTCGCGGCGAACTTGATCGAGTATTTGATCGCGCTCACCGCCATCAATGTCGAATGCTGAAGTTATCTCGAGCGCGAGACGCTTCTTCAGTAAATCAACAAGCCCCGAAAAGGCAGCGGCCATTTCAGGAAGAAGCGCGATGCGCCCATTCTCGAGCAATAGCTGCAGGAAGTTGGCGATTAACGGTTGTCCCTCACCCGCGCGCTTCGCAATTTCTGTGAGCACAGAGGCGCGCTCCGCAAGCACAACTCCTGGATTTGTCAGAACCGCGCGGAGATTTTCATTTTGCTCCCACGTCTCTGAAAGCGTATTCATAGCAGAAAGCGCCTCTTCAAGCTTTGCCGGCTCGATTGACTCGAATAACGCGCGCGCGTATCGCTTTGCCACCTTGCTCGGAGTTTTTGCCATCCTTCTCTCCTACTGCACCAAACTCTTTACACCAGAGACAGCACCGAGACGAAGTGCGCGATCGCTCTCCTTCGTTACCGTTGTGCGCAGCATTTCTTGCGCTCGCGCCAACACGAGCTCGGCGATCTCACGCTGCATCTGAGAACGCTGCGCTTTCACCTCCAATCCAAGCGATTCAGTTGCGCTCTCTTGAATATCTTTGGCTTTCTCGCGCGCATCGCTGAGCATTTTTTGCGCTTCGAGTTCACTCTCCTTTGCAAGCGATGCCGCAATTTCTTTTACCTGTTGATCGGCTTGAGCCATCTGCGCCTTGGCAGCGCTTCGTCGCGCATTTGCTTCGTCCATGCTGCGCTTACCTGCTTCGAGCGCATAACGGATCCGCTCGCGTCTCGCATCCCAGCCATTAATGACTGTTTTACGCAAAATAAAATACATTGCGGTAAGGTAGACACCAAAGTTAATCCAGTACCAAACCAAATATCCGTAGCCGTGGCTAGCGGCATGGCCCGCTTCATGACCACCATGTTCGGCTGCGTGTTCGACAACCGCTTCTGTTGACGCATATGCAACGTCAGAGAATCCACCAAGCAACATTCCGGCGCCAAGCACGCTAAGCAACAGCGCGACCGAAGAAATGGCGCGCGGCTGCGAAAGTTTATTAACGATTTCTTTCGCGAGAGAATCGACGTCCTTCAATAGCGCGGCCCGCTGCGTTTCGAGTTCCTGACGTACTTTTTGCCGCTCGCTCGAGACGCGAGCAGATACCTCGGCCTCAGCGTCGTGCACAATCTTAGAAGCTTCTTCTTTGGCGGCCGAAAGCTTTTCATTTTTAGCCTGAGCAGCGACCGCGCGCGCCTCGCCGGTTTTTCTTGCATAATCTTGCTCGAGCGCAACCGCTTCGTTGACGATCTCCTCAGCCGAAGTGCCCGCACCGATGGTCAGCGCATCGCGCGCGTTAAGGCGATCAAGAAATGGTCGGATGAGTGCCTTATCTGCGCCTTTGATAAAGAGAACGAAGAGCGGGATGGATACGAGGATCATTGTCGCATCGAGTGTGGTGAGGTCTAAGAATTTTAGAAGTTCTTGCATCCTTAATGATCCTTGAAGATTGCACGTCCCGCCTTCGCGTGCTTATCAATCACGTTCGTGGTTTTCAGTGAAAAAGCTACGGCGCGTCGAGCGCAAAAAGCGCGGTCGATATACTACTAAGTTTGTGAAAAGAATCAAGCGTTTCAAGGCAATTGATTGCCATACTAAGCGCTCAAATCGAATTAACCGAACGCTCTTACGCGCTCGAGATAACGCTACTGATTGACGAGTTTATTCTGCGACAATGAGCTTAGCGGCGTTGAAATTTTTCCTCGCATCTCGGTTTGATTTGGCATGCTCGTGCTGACGGAGCTGCTGGCTTGGCTCGAAACCATCGAGCACTTGCCCTCGAAAAGAACCCCCTCTTCGACGATCAAATTCGGCGCTGTGAGATTTCCGGCAACCTTAGCGGGACGCTTCAAGGTAATACGCTTGGTAGCGGTAATATCT
>CAYTAW010000071.1:0-11259 GCA_964435675.1 uncultured Bdellovibrionales bacterium | reverse complement strand
GCGCAGAGTACCACTGTGGGTCGAAGACAAGCGGTCATTCCGCTTTCGTCGTTTTGCATCAGCACCCTAGTGCTGCTTCCCAAGCTCACTTCCGGCCACCCATCATTCGTTCAGCTGGAGAATGTTCCAAAGGTGCATCAAACTTTTGTCTCAAAAGTTATTCAGCCCTTGAAGTATCCTCAGGATCAGCTGGCAGTCTGGGGCTGGTGTGTGAAACTTCACGGACAGACTCAAACCGGTCCAGGCACCATGGACATTATTACCGAGCGTCACATCAAACCCTCACCGTTCAGGGACTACTATCGCCAGCGCTATCTCAATGACATTGTCCAGCGAAAACCGGCATTTTTTGTTGATTCTACGGGCTGGAATACCTGTGCGCTTGATTTTAATGATCGCAAACAATTCGGGTATGAAATTTTTCCAGCGCTGAGAGAGGAGATTGATAACAATTACCAGTTTTTGTGCGATCAGGAGCAGCTGCGGCTGTACGTTTCGTACGAAAGACTACTCAGTCATATCGCTGCTCCGTATATATATCCGCTGGTTGTCTATCTCGATCTGACAGCGACTGGAAATCCGCGGTATGAACGCTTTGAGTTTCTGGTACACCAGTTGATTGAGCGAGAAAAAATCAGACGCGCGCGGAGAAACATCGAAGCGGCGGATGTTGCTGAAACACTGCGGTCGATCGCAAATCAGGCGCTCAACGACATGGTTCTGGGCAATTTGGTCTCCTCGGTCACGGCCGAATCCCTAAAGGAGCGCGCAACGAGAGTAGTGGCGCGACTGCGGCAGCAATCTCCGCAAGCGGTGGATCAAACCAAACTCGTCGATGCGATCCGCGTGTATCGGCGGATCTTTCGAAGCTGAGGGCTTCGCTACAGAGACGAAGAGCGCAGGAAAAACGATAGCGTACCGGACCAAAAGCCAGCTAGATAACCGGAAGCGCTCCGAAAGTGATGACTATGCGCTTAACCAGTCCCTCCACCAATACTCCCGAGAGCCAGCCCCGGCTCCCATTCCCAATTCGGCCTGAAATATGAGCAAACAGCTAGAAAACATCTCTCAAGCGATGCTAAGTTAGCAAACGTGTATGCTTCAGACGCCCCGGACCGGAATTTCCGCCCGCACGCCTTTTTGCAGCCGACCCGATGCAGCCAAATTTCCCTGAAATATCAGTAGTCATTCCGGCCTTAAACGAAGAAGGGAACATCGGTCCTTTGATTGAGCGGCTCTGGGCAACGATGAAGGAAATTGGCCTCACGGCAGAAATCCTGGTCATCGATGGGGGTTCGGGCGACAACACTTGGAAAATTGCTGAAGAAAGGGGCGCGCGCTGCATCCTCCAGAGGCGACTTGGATACGCTGGTGCCCTGCGCGAAGGATTCTTCGAAGCACGTGGCGAGTACGTACTTACCATGGACAGCGATCTTTCGCATCCACCCGAACTCCTCAAAGACATCTGGGCAGTCCGTCATCAGGCAGATGTGATCATCGCCTCCCGTTTTTCGATAGGTGGAAAATCCGACGCACCGTTCATAAGATATCTGCTCTCGAAGATTCTAAACCAGATCTTCTCAACCGTCCTCACTCTGCCGGTAAAAGATCTCTCCAGCGGATACCGACTCTATCGCCGCTCCGCTATCAACCGGGATGCGTATCACCCGGAGAATTTCAGTATTCTCCAGGAAGTGCTCGTGAGGTCCTATACCGAAGGTTACAGCATTAAAGAAGTCCCGCTGCACTATGAAGAGCGCGCATCCGGCTCGTCGCACGTCTCTCTGGTGAACTTCGCAGTCTCATACCTGCCAACACTATATCGGCTCTGGAAGCTCAGGAATTCTGTCGAATCAGCAGACTACGAATATCGCGCCTGGTTCAGTCGCCACCCTCTGCAACGCTACTGGATTAGGAAACGAATCAAGCTGATAAAGGAATTTATCGGTAAACCCAGAAAAATCATCGATATCGGCTCGGGCAGTAATTACTTCGCGGCTACAACTCCGGGACTTGTTGCCCTCGATGTTGAACCGAGAAAGATTCGCTTTCTTTCACGAACCGAGGCAGTGCCCACTCTGGGAAACGCCGAAGCGCTGCCTTACGACGATAAGAACTTTGATCAGGTGGTCATGTCTCAGGTACTATCGTACGTCGAAGATATTGATCGGGCCCTGAGCCAGGCGCGCCGAGTGCTAAAAGATGATGGCGTACTCGTAATTTGCGTTCCTGATTCACGACGTATCGGATGGCGTATTATCGGCGCTCTCTACCGGCGACTCCCAAATATTCGCGCCGCGAATAGTAAAGTTAAAAATCACTTTTCACGCAGCATGTTGGTTGACACGTTGGCACAGAGCGGATTTCGCGCCCTCGAATATCGCTACATCTGCGCGTCCGAACTAGTTATTAAATGTCAGAAGGCCGCGTGAGTTCGCGTTGATGCTCTCACCAACACCTCTTCCAAATCACCCGCAAAAGTAAAGAGTATCTGTTCGACGATACCCTTTTACTGCAAGCGAACGAGCTTAACTTTCCCTTTTTCACAATCAACTGTGGTCGCCGCAACCTGAACACCAGCGGTACGATTATTGAGTATGAAATCGTATTCGGTGGTCAGACGGATGTAGGGATTAAACAAACCTTTGACGTGCCCCGATGAGGCCACAATTTCTACGAACTTGCCGCTTTTCACAGTCTCCAGGCGAGTACTGAGTTCGCCGAAGCGATTGGTATAGCTGACTTGAACCGCTGGGACCTCGCTGCATTCCGCGGTTATCCTGTATATGCCGGATGCAAGGTTGCCTCGATTAGAACGCTGCTGATGTTCCCCCTCTCCTCCTTCAATATCTATAACGAACGTTTCGCCTGGAGCCAGTTCTCTAAAGGTCGGTTGTTCAGGCTCGGCAGTAGTGCAATACGATGAAATTGGCAGGTATCCCTTCTTCTCGGCTTTTGCCTTTGCTATGTCGAGGTTTCTTCCCCAAATAATTTGATCTGTCTTTCCAATCGGAACATAGTATCCATCAGACTTCAGAATCGCCAATGGGCGATAGTTGTTAAGGTGGCGAGGTTGCGCTGAAATAGTTTGAGGAACTAGAGCGCCGCACGTTATTACCAGACAGAGTAGAGCGGACAACCGATTTGAAAACATTTAGCCTCCTGTGCAAAAACTTCAAATTGAAAGTCGCGCTCGGCAGCTGCCTGGTTTCAACGAAAAGTACCTATTTTTCTTCTTTTTATTCTTAGAGACTTATCAATCCTATCGAAGCACTAGGTCTCTCAGGCCATTTATAATAGAAATAATGCGAAATTTTCGATCCAAAATAGGCAGAATTTCCTTTGCATGAAATGAAATTCGGGTAATATCGGGGGCGTATTCCAAGCACAAAATAGGGGTGCAGTATGACCACTAATCCGATGCCTAATAACGATCGCGTCCGCGAAGGCTCCCAACCTCCGCAGGATGAGCAGCATCCCCCTGATCGCCATCTCGGCAACTTTAGTGCTTCGGTGTTCCTCAAGGAGCGGCGCCCGAGCGTACGCCCCGACGCGATCGTGGATCAGATCCAGGCCGCTGCACTTAAGGACTTCCTTCAGGATTACACCCATATACTTCACAGCTTGGCTAATTATCTGACCGGCCCGGGAATCGGAGGTGAGAACGACTACAACAGTTGTCAGCGTCAGAATCCTGAGCTTAATGCCAACTACCTCTCGTTGAGAAAAGAGGTTATCGCTTTATTCGACGCAGTCGACGCCGCCGTCCCACAGTGGAAAGCAGCAATGCGAGAAGGTTCAGTCGCTGGCGCAGCCCGCGTGTATCGACTTGAGCTTCTGCCCCTGCTCGACGGCCTGCTTAATGCAGAAGGATTATTAGCTCGGCTCGCGGCGCACTTTGAACAGGTGCACGAGAAGTGGCAAAAGCAAATGGCAAAATCTGGTCGCGATTATTACAACGAAGCATATATCGCAGAGAACTATGAATTTCTCACTCAACACTCCCGGAGTCTATTCGAATCATTTAAAGGACTCCGCTATGACGAGACATTAAATACCGAGACGGTTTCGCTGGGCCAGGTAGTCATCGCCTATGCAGGACGATGCGAAGTGGGCGAGATTAGTTCTGGTGCATGTATTAACGCAGTGCCGGGCGAGGTCGAGTACATTGTGAAGCAGCTTTCCACCGACCTAAGTATGTTCATTCAAGCCGTCCGTAGCCAAGTTCAAGAAGAGGTTATTGGCAAGAAGAGCTTGCGCAGTCTACTTGATACACAAGTGTTGACCGAAGAGGTTCAAGAACTGCTCTCTGAAGGAGTTTTCTGTAGAACTCGACCTACCGTGGAAATTTCTACGAATGGAACACTCGAATTCAGCTTCGCACCGGAGCCGGCGTTCTTTGAAGCGTTATCAGCGGCACTGCCCTTGCATCGTGAGCCCTTGGCGAACTGCGCTTCTGTCGTCAAAATGCTTGGTGGAAAGCTTGATATATCGCTCGAGACGGGGAAGCTGGTCGTGAGTGTTGATCTGCCTGCCGCTTCTGAGAGTGGGCCGGCCTATCTTGAGATCCTGCGAGGGCAGCTCGAAAGGCAAAGGAACGACCGTTTTTCTCACTCGCCGGGCATGATGCAGATTTCCTGTTCCGTGGAGGTACCATTTTTCGACGGGACGAGCGGCGAATTGCATTTAACGTTTGATGGCGGCATGCTCATGACACCCGAGGGTCGCCAGTGGGGCAACCGAGCCATAGAGCGCGCGGCTTTTTTTATGCAGGCACGCCCGGAGCTCAATCATCTTGCGTTCAGAGCTCTCGGATCGGAGCGGAGCATCATCAATGCTTATGTTGAAGAAAGTGCGATCGGTATTTCGATTTCAACGTACCAGGAAAATCGAGAAGATGAGGATTCCCGTCCCTCGTATCATTATATCCGGCATGCTGTGTATGGCGATGGATCTGATCCGGCTACTGAGTCACACAGTTTTTTCAAGCGGACTGTAGGTTTTGCTTCGATATCGCTCGATCCGAATACCTTCTTCTCGCCGATCATGGGACCGCTGATCGCGGACGTGCTCCGCGCAGGCACACCCCAGCAGTTTTCAATATCTCATGACCAAGAAGACGAGATCGAGGGAGACGATGAGGCGCTTCAGCGGCATGCCCTACTCTGCCGCGACCTGACCCGGGTGCTTCGTGAACTTGGAGCAGATACTGGGGCTGCCGATCTCAGATTTGTGCTCATGACGGTCTCCGCCTTCCGCGTGGCACAGATCGGCACTTTTGACGAAATATACGCGCTAGAAGTTTATGACGGCGACGCCCTTTGCGCGGTAGGACACTTTTCAAAATCGCAGACGCGGTTCCACTACAAGCGTATCGATACCTCGCTCGAACAGGAGATCGCGGCAAAGGTACTACCGCTCCTAAGCGAGTTGCACATCGGCGGAGTGCTCAAAAGGGAACTACTTGATCGCATGCTGCAGCGCGAGGGCATTAAGATAGCCGATGTCGTGCTCGATAATTTGATGGCATCAGTGCGCGGAGAAGGCGGCGATGAATACTTCTCGGGACCAACCCCTGACAGAATATTGCAGCATGAACTACGCCGGCTCGAAGTAACAGTTGAGCGTGGAGATCAGATCACAGTCTCATTGAAGACTAAAGAGCCGCATGCCGAACCCAAAGTGATATACGGATACATACTCAATCTAGATGGGACCAGAGGTGATCCCGTTACAAATATTAGAACAGCCAGTTTCCTCGCTCGAAGCGAATCCCGCTCACCGTTTTTCGAGGCTACCCAAGATTTTTGGGACGCAGACGTTTAGCTGTTCACCGCTACGCGGATCTCGGCTTCATGAAACTAACCGAGACAGTTGAAAATGGAACGCTTAACCGGACACCCGATAGCGCTGCTGTAGAAAATCCAACAGTGAAGAATGTATTGTCAAATCCTCAAGCATGGAAAGGAAAAGAAATCGCAGTAAATGGAAAATTAACATTACGGCCCGATCTCTCAACCGTTGAAGGATATGTCTCTTCATCCGGTGCTGGCGCGCCTATTTTGATTGCTCCATTCCTTGAATCTGCGGGTCTTTGCTATACCTCGAGATATGATTTGAAGGATGCGGTTGAGTCAGAAAACGTAATCACCGTCCTGGTGGAGGGAAGAATTTACTCAGGAAAAGTTAACTTAAAGGATCTACTTCTCCAGGAAGGAGATGGTACCGTAACCGGCGAAGTCCATATATTTGGCAATTCAAAGTTGCCTTACATACTAATAAGACGATGAAAAACTACCTCATCTATGTTCCCAACACAAAAGGCAACAGCTGTGCTCTGCAGAAAGAGGTATCTGGAGGGTGGAATATTTAGCAGATACTAGCCTCTGAGTATCAGCAGCCAATTCCCAGTCAAAGGATTGGAGGTAGCACAGCTTCGCTAGGTAGCAGCCTCTTATTTGAGACCGGCTGAACAGATTAGAAAGAAAGTATAGCAACCAAAACTACAGTGGCGACTACGACTATTTGTTAATTTTACTTGCACCTCATTAATATATAATATTTGGTCAAAGGAGGTGCTGATTATGCTTCTGGGCAGATCCGCACGATCCAATTTTTAGAAGTTGTAGTATGCAAGAAGTTCGAGGTAGTCATTTTTCTGTTCCAGATGTTTCCGATATGTTTGTGCGTTATACCGCTCATACAGATGGAAAAGAATTGTTATCGCAAGAGATAAAGAAATTGGTTTCACCTGGTGGGAAATTGCTTGATTTGGGAGCTGGAGACGGAAAACTTACCTCGAGAATTGCCGATCATTTTACCGAAATAATAGCAGTTGAGAAGAATCCCAAGTACCAATCCCAACTTGAAGTTATTCCGAATACTTCCGTTTTAGTTGGCACGATGGAAACAAACCTACCAGAAATCCAATTTGATTTGGCTTTGCTGTCGTACTCTCTAACAGGAGTCCCCATTGAACAATCAAGAGGCTTTTTTGATGGCCTGGCTCAAAGATGTGCGCCGAACGGAAAAATATACGTTGTGACCTTTCAAGATCATTGCGATTGGGATTCGTTCGTAACTCCCATCTACGCGGAAATCGGACGTCCCCGTACAGGAGGCACTCGCGCCCATTTGGATATCATAGAAGCGGCGGGATACTCCGCAAAAAAAGTGTCTGAAGTACAAACAGAATTGTTTGACGATACATTACCTAAACTGGCAGAAACTCTGGGGTTCTTTTTTGCGCCGTCCCATGCCGATTATTTTGCGAGGATTGCCACTCATCACAAAGCATTAAATGGATTTATTCATAAGAGTCGATACGGGGGCGTAGCCTTACGTTGCATTGAGGAAATTTGGGAAGTGCAAGGATAGCATCAGTACAGTAACCGTTCTTCTTCCGTGCACCCAAACTTTTTTGACGCTGTAGCGGAGCTACCTCGATTCTTCAATAGCCGGACGTTTTCCTTCTCCCTCTCGCTATTAGTTGGGGCACCCCACCCTTTTGTCCGGGCAAGGCTTTCAGAGCCTCTGTCGATGAGCCCAAGTAGTTGGCGCAGGTTACATTGACTAAACGCCGAAAGTACGAACTTTTCGTAGATTGTCTAATACATACTTCGAAGGCGCACTGCAGTGACCGCCTGACTATGTAACTTAATTGATCCCCCAACCGCCTTTATCTAAAGAGTGAGCTACGGGAGGTTTATATGAAACAAAATCATGGCTTGAAAGCGGCGCAGTTTGCGAGTTTGCAGTCGGCGGAAACCGCTGCCGCGGCACCCATTAATGAACGCCTCGCCCAAGCTCTGAAGATCGTCAATGTTCGAGATTTAGATTCTTCTCGCTTTGAATCGGAAGTGATTCCGGCAATCAAGCTTCTTGGCAAAGAAGGTGACGTTCGAGCAATACCGGCGCTCGAGGAGCTCTATCACCACGCCTCTAAGATAAAGGCGAAGGTTGGCGAAGTTCACACCTATAGTTCCCCTGTTAAGGATCTACGAGAAATTATTAAAGCTGTTACTTTGATTGGACATCGAGATGCACCTCAAGCAGCAGTCAAAGCGCTTGGAGAAATGCTTTCAAGCGCAAAAAACGTCACGTTGTCTAGCCTGCACCCCAGCGAAGCTCCCTGGTCTAAGAAACTGCTCGGCGGAACGGACACTCTTCAAATTGCGAAGGCGCTCGCAACGTTTGGCGGTGCCGCTGTCGAAACATTACCTGACCTCAAGAAACACCTGAATGATCCGATCTACCATGTTGTCCATTATGAGGAAGAGAAGGGAGGAGTTTCGGGTAGAGAAGGAAGTCCGACCCGACCGACATTCGAATTTACTGATGTCACCAATGAAAATCGAAATCAGTATCAACGCCAGCTCAACAAAGCGATAAATGAAATTCTTAAGAATGAGACCGTGAGGGTCCACGAGGGCTCATCCTATAAGGATAGTGAGCTTGAAAAGGTCGTCAATAAATTCCTAGCCTCCGGTATAGAATTTAATCTTTCAGGACAATGGGTCCAATATCGCAATCAGAGAGACGTAACGTTACGCAAATTCAAATTCGAACATTTCTCCTCCGCCGATATCGGCGCGCTCAGCGAACAAATAGGCGTTCACTTCGGAGAGCATAGATGGCCAGGACACTGCGAAGTCCAGATTGAAATAGCAAAGAAGTCCGGGCTTGGGTAAATTCCAGCAGAAAGTGTAAAGTGAACTTAGTACTGCTCTAATTCTCGGAGACCATGTTGCCGGTTATCTAAAGAACGACTTGAACCGCTCGAACAGACGCGCAAGTGGATTAGAGCTGCATAGTAGATAGGATCGGTCGACGTGCTTTGTCTTTTCCTCAAGTCCTGCAGCTTGTAGTTTGAACACCGTTGCTTGGTGGCATAACCAATAGTCAGGGTGCTGAACTTTTGCATATTGAAGAACGGATCCATATTTGACCGCAGACTCGCTTATCGAGAGTGAGGAATCCTTTTCGATAGCTTTTTTTAGCGTAGAAATAACACCGCGCTGGAAAGGCGTGATATCGTAAATAGTTTGAACATATACATTAGATTCGTTGGAGTAGCCGGTTTTTTTCCCTTCAGTTTTAACCGTGCCGAAAGCGAGAATAATCGAATTATTGGGGCCGTAGAGCTCGATTCGCGCAGCGAGTTCATCGCGCAGATTTTCTATTCCGCCAGAGCCGATGAACTTCTCCGCGAATTGGGCGCCTCGCCGAAAATCCGACTCCTCTCGATGAGAACTTTGCTGGACTTTTTGATCCTGGGCAGACTTCCAAGCATTTATGCTCTCCCTAATAGGGTCCCTAAAAATCACTGGCGTTTTAAGGCTTGGTTCTGATTCACCGCCACGCTCCGGAAACTGTGCCTGCGTCAAATCGCCAACTATTTGAGGAGTATTAGTTACTTCGGACTTACTTGAGGAAGAGCCCGGTCCTTTATCAAAAGATTGTGCGCTGTCCATATCAGTGTTCTGCGCGGATACTGTGGGAGTGTCATGTAGTGCTGATTAGTCAGGCGCGTGTGGACCAAGAACAATGGAAATAGCCATTGATGCGGATACACACAAAATCGCAACTAACTGCGCGTCCCTGCCGTCAAATGTATTGTGGTTCAAGTTTTCCTGGGAATTAGCCGTTATTTGATTGGTGGATTATTTGCCCCAGTTTTTTTAGCCAAAATCTCCATCAGCTGCCATGAGATTAAAAACGGCCCTGATTATACTCGCATTGGTGCTTCTGATCGGGGTTCCTCGGCCTCAAGGGCCAAATCAACCCAACATTGCTATCGGTCCTGGCGATAAGATCGCCGAAGTCACGATGGCCGGCAAACGCTATGCCTGCTTGTTGCGAGATGGACAACTGTTCCCCGGGAGGCTGAGAATCAAGTCTGGGATACTCATCCCCTATGCAAAAACAGTTGCGCAGCAAATAGAGAAAATCAGGATGACCCTTCAAGGAAATGAGATGAAGGAAAAGATTGAGGCCCTCAAAGATAAAAAGCGGGAATTAGAAAAATTATGCGCGATAGCAGTTCGCCTTCCCACAGATCCTACGCCAACCGCAACTTCCGGAGGGGATGCGCCAACACAACCCACTGCAACAAGAACACCCGCGGAACCGAGACCAACAAATACTCCGGTCGAACCGACACCAACTCCGACGCCAACGCCAACTCCGACTAGTACCCCCTTCCTAATTAACGGAGATCAACTGACGGCACAGCTCGCACGACCGATCTCAACTCCCTCAAATCCCGCCTTCACAGGAATGATCATTTCAGGAGAGAATAGTCCCGTTCTTTTTAGTTTCACCCCTATCGCCGGTGAAGTGGATCGCTACGTCGCCGTGGTCAAATCCGGCACATTACTTGAGTTAACAAACAGCAAAAATACTGACGGAAGAATTCAGACTACTCGCACTTTCCGTCAACTATTAAACACGGGATCTATCTGTTTCTACGGACATGTGCTTAAAGGCGATAACACCCGTTCAAAGTTCAAGTACCATGCATCTATTGGTCCCGGATCCTGCACGCACGGAGAAAACTAGTCCTCCGGAACATACGTAATCCGACCCAGGCAATCCACCCTCATCGCAGCATCGATAGGTTGCAACTTCCATCCGAGGGTGAGGCTTCATTAAGCGACGTGCGCTTTATTGTAATTATTTTGCGTTCAATCTATATAATGACGCATGGGCAATCTAGTAAACATTCCTAAACCACATGACCTTGCAAGAGTAAGAGAACGAAGTCACGAGTATGTTAAAGATGATGGCACTCCTACCTGCTGGCAGGCAGCAGTTGCACTAAAAATGATCTTTGATGCTAAATATCCCGTAGAACTTAAAGAAATTGCTCAGACAATTTTTTTGCCTGAAATTGAAGCTATGAGCATCTTATCATTTCTTCGCGCGGGAAATTTAATAGAAGAAACTTACGATTTTAGCAGAATATACAAATGGTCAAATTCTCCCCATTCCGTGTTGAGAGAAGCGACAGAAAGATGGTTGCAAGATAGATTTCAATCTGAGATTTCCAGTATGACTGTAGAATTTCGCCTAGGCCTGAGAGAGCGTTTAGGTACCTAAATGCTGAGATTATAACCCCGCCGAAAGGTCGCCTCCCCATATTGGAATACCCCAGTTTTTTGCTCTACTTCATATCGCACGATTTCACGGAACGTATCCCAGATCTTGGACTAAATGAACTAAAACGTTTGGATGTACCAACGAAACGAAAGCCGGCGG
>CAYTAW010000070.1:3494-11306 GCA_964435675.1 uncultured Bdellovibrionales bacterium | reverse complement strand
CCCTTGCGCTGCATGGACTTGTACGCGATGAACACGGCAGAAAACTCTCAAAATCGCTTGGAAATTCCCCCGATCCGTTAGAACTTTTCGATACGCACGGAACGGACGCCGTGCGCGCCGCAATAGCGCTCCATTATCCAATGGGGCGGCAAGATACCCGCCTCGGCGATCAAGTCTATCAACGCGGCCAATCATTAATCATCAAATTGTGGAATGCCACTCGATTACTGCTCATGAATCTCGGCGGCGATGCCGTAGCGCCCGATGCGAAAAAGCTCGCGCTCAAAACCATCGAGGATCGCTGGATCACCGCGCGCCTTCGCGAAGTAATCGAGCAGCACGATAAATTCCTTAACGAAAGCGATTTCGTCCACGCGTTGGGCGTCGTCAATTCATTCTTTTGGGACGACTACTGCGACTGGTACTTAGAAATCATCAAGCCGCGCTTGAAAGAGAAGGGGAGCGATCGCACCGAGGCCCTCGAAACTGTTGCCCTTGTTCATTTAACACTCCTTAAGCTCTTTCACCCGTACTGTCCGTTTGTAACGGAAGAACTGTGGCAAACTCTCGAAGCGCGCGGCATCAAATTCGCTGGACAGTCGGACAGTGAAAAAATTCTCGCGCGCGCAACGTGGCCGGAGAGCGGCAAACTCACGGAAGCTCCGCGCGATTCGCAAATCATGCAGGTGTTGATGTCGGTAATTCGCGGTGTTCGCGATGTACGTCAGACGTTGATCATTCCAGCGAAAAAAGAGCTGACCATTTCCCTTCTCTGCACCCGTAAAGATTTGCAAGAGACTATCGAAGGGGATCTCTCAATCGTCCGCCGCCTGGCATTCTTGAGCGGCATCGAATTTATCACCAGTGAACAATCCTCGTTGAAGGGCGTTCCCTTTAATTTCGACGGTGGCGTTGGATTTATTGCAGTTCCTGATGATATCGATATAAAAGAGATCGCCAAACGTCTGGATCAAAAGCTCGTCAAAATGGGTAAAACGCTGCAGGGCTTTAAACAGCGCCTTTCAAACGCAGAGTTTATTAAGAACGCACCGCCAGAACTAGTAGCGGAGACTCACGCACAGGTTAAGGAGATGGAAAGCTCGCTCGCGCAGCTCACTGATTTCCGTAAGACGATCTAAGCGGTTTCTCGAAAAATAAAATAGACAGCGCCCACTAGGCAGAAGCTTGCATAGAGAAAGTTGCGATTAAGCGGCTCTTTCATAAAAAAGACGGCAAACAACGCAAATACAATCATCGTTAGCACTTCTTGAATAATCTTAAGCTGACCGAGCGAGAAATATTGATAGCCAATGCGGTTCGCTGGAACTTGAAAGCAATATTCGAGCAGCGCCACCAACCAGCTAAGCGCAACTGCGATCCAAACCGGTTTGTCCGAGAGCGTCTTTAAATGGCCGTACCATGCGTACGTCATAAAGACATTCGAAAGAGTTAAGAGTGCGATTGTCTTCCACACGGCGAGCGACGCAAAACCGTAGTTACTGAGTCTGCTGCGGTTGCTCGAGACCAGCGCGAAGCGCTGCCGCCTCTTCAGAGACGTTGTTGATTACCTGAGTGATTTGCTCAATCTCATCTATCGAAATCTGACCCGTATAGCGTGCCTGTTTTTCAACATGATTAAGATATCCGGCACTCTCTTTAGCGCCTGCTTCAAGGAGCAATCCTTTCAATGTATGAATAGTCTTCAAATAGGTCGCCTTATCGGCCGTACCTGACCCGCCCAGTTTCAAATCTTGAAGTTGAGTTTGCGATGATTGAATGAACGAATCTAAAAGAATCGCCATCAGCTTGATCTTTCCATTGCTACGCTGCTTGAGTTCTTCGAGATCAATCAACTTAGTCTGTTTAATCGGCGCCTTTTTCTCAGGAATCATCGATGAGACGAGGAAATCAAGCTCATCGAGATACACCGGCTTACGGAGAACCGCGTCAAAGCCAGCATTCTTGAGATTCTTTTCGGCGTCCGCGTCAACATAAGCTGATATTGCCACGATGGGAGTGTGTATTCCCTTTGTCGACTCAATTGCGCGAATCTGCTTCAACGCTTCATCGCCGTTTAGGTGTGTCATGTTAAGATCGGTCAAAATCAGATCGTAGGTGCTTCCCGCCTTAATCATACCAACGACTTCGAGCCCGTCAGTTGCTTCGGTCACTTGAAATCCAGAGCTGCGCAGGTGATAGCAGATACGCAGGCGATTAGTTTCTGCGTCATCAACCACCAAGATGTTTATCGATGAGACATCCGTTGAGCGCACAGCATGCTTACGAGCGGTGATCGGTGTATCCTCATCGGTCAGATACTTAAGCAGCATCGTTGATACCAGAGGCCAACTGAGAAAGCGTGAAAAGCCTTCGCTTAAGAATTGCTCACGGAGACGATTCTGATCTTTATGTAGCATAATTACGTAACGTTCACGCGGCTTGAATTGATCGAGCGAACCCCACGTTTTTAGTATCAGGTCGCTGCCGTCAATTAATATTGTTTCATTGTCATCACTAAGTGCTGTAGGGTCCTGCACCGGGACCATGCTTATACCGTGAAAAAATCCGGCATTACCCAATGCAATATAGGTATCCTGTGTACTGCTGGAAAAACGAAATGACTTCGGAAGCTGCTTCCATTCACGCGCTTCGGCGAGTACCGGTAGTTTTATCGTTGCGGTTACCGTCGTTCCCGTACCTTCCTTTGAAGTGACGGTCAGCGTGCCTTTATAATAACGCGCAATATTCATCGCCGCGCGTAGACCCAAACCCGCTTCGCTCAATGTGCCTGAAACGGGCGCATTTTCCAATTCGAGCATTAGGCGCTGAAGTCTTTCCTGCGGAATTCCCAATCCGCAATCGGAGCATGAAATTTCGATTTCAATCTCATCGCCCGTAGTTACTTTTGGAGTGAGCGCCGCAATCTTGAGATTTATCTGTCCTTGTTCGGAGTATCCGACGGCATTCTCGAGTAGATTGCCTAAAAGCAGCATTAAACGGTGCGGCTCTGCTTCAACAGCTTGCGGAAGACGGTGATCAACCAAAATATTCAAAAGCAGATTCGGTTTATTTAAAAGAGCTTGCGCATAGTTCTCAGCTAAATCGGATGCGAGCTGCGAAAGATCTATCGGACGCGACTGACCGCTGCGCTTCAGATTAACGCGACCAAGCTCGAGAGCGCTGTTTAATCTTCCTTGAAGTCGGATGCCCTGTTTGTATAGACCATTCAGCTCTTCGCCCTCTTTGCCGCGCGCGGTTTCTGACATCGAACGAAGATTAGTTACGATACTCATCAGTGGACCGCGGACGTCATCCGAGA
This sequence comes from uncultured Bdellovibrionales bacterium, assembly GCA_964435675.1. Taxonomy (GTDB): domain Bacteria; phylum Bdellovibrionota_C; class UBA2361; order UBA2361; family CAYTAW01; genus CAYTAW01. Next base: position 7,987 of record CAYTAW010000070.1, on the reverse strand, counting down.
TCGTTTGCAGGAATCCCATCTGCACGCCCTGCGTTGCCGAGGCGCTCTGCTGATACTGATGCGTTATTTCTGAAGTGCGATCGTTTAAAAGTTTTTTGATCGAGCGCGTGGACCACAGCCCTGCCGCCACGATAAGTACGAGGCCAGTCGCCCAAAGCGAGAGACGCGACGTTGGAAAGTCAGACATCGCATTCGCTTCAGCGATACACAAAGTCGCGCAAAAAATTACGGGAGCGACCTGCAGAAAGATCTTTAGAACCTGCCAATTGCCATTCGAGTTATGGGTGTTCATAGCTTCCTCGCGATAATTTTCCCCAGCTTATATGTCGGAAATAACTGGATATTTCTTGATATTTTGGCGCGCGCCGGGTGTATACTTAGGCCACCTTAAGCGATCCTTCTTTTCTAATTATTTCAATTGGTTAGAATGACTGCTGAGTTTACCTAAATTTGAGTGACTAAAATTTTTAAAATAATTATTCTGCTCCAGACTCGAAGATTTAAAGATGTCTACCACTCATAATTTTCCCGAACAGGGCACCCCTGCCGAAGCAAAACCCGAGGCCGTCCCCGCGCTCGTATTTGAACTTTGCTCCCTAGGCGCCGAAAGTCTGCCCAATATAGATACGTTCCTTGCAATGAATAGTCCGCGCCAAGGCAAAGACCTGCATCACGCGGTAAATAGGCTTGTATGGGGCTTTCGGGAACGCCACGGATACGAGCTGGAAGCACCGAAGGGAGGGGAGAAGTACCTAGCCGAGTTGGCGCGCTTTGAACAGCTCGAAGCACCACTAGATGTGGAAACGCAGGCCAAGATCGATACATTCGCTGAGCCTGAGCACTACCGCGAGGTAAGGGGCGCAGGCCGTATGCGCGCAAGTCGCATGGTCAGTGAAGCCGAACTTCACGTTTTAGCGCGGGAAGTAAGAGTTGCGTTAATGTGGCGCGAACTTATCGCGCGAGATCCGGCGCTTATTGCGCAGCTCAAAAATCAATCAGGTACCTAATCTAGCTTCAGCCGCTTTCTTAATAATCTTATCGAGCTTCGAGATATCGAATGGTTTAACGACTACATCGTCCGCGCCAGCTGCACGCATTAACTTATGCTGCTCTTCATAGCCGTCAGCAGTCACTAAAACGACCGGGATTTTTGATACTGAATCAACCTGTTTTCGAATCAACTGCAGAGCCTCCATACCATCGAGTACAGGCATTTGCATGTCTGTAAAAACGAGGTCAAACTTAACATCTGGCTTATTTTTAGAGCCAATGCCGAGCGCCTCGACCAGCAACTGGCCGTTGACCACCGTAGTTACGTTGTGCCCCGCTTCGCGCAGCAGCTCTTCGAGAATTATAATGTTAGTTGGCATGTCGTCGGCGATGATAATATTTAGCTTCGGCGTCTCCGAAGAGAGAGCCTTTTCTACATCGCTCTTATTCTGAATAGCGAGCCGTCGCTGCTGCTCTTCACTCAAGAACAGATCGCTCGACATTTTTGGCTTCCAGTGTAGCTTCTTTAGCCCTAGCTTTTCCAAGATACCGTATATTTCAAGGCGTAATGGATTAATCAGCACCATAATCCGCTCTACCTTGGCCTGCTGTCGGATATCTTCGACCAAGGAAAGCAGCTTATCATCGCTCAGTAAGCTGTCATCGAGTACGATTGTGTGGTTGCCCTTGAGCAAATCATCGATCCCGGAAATACGCGGCGCAACTGTAACGTGGGCGCCTCGACTCACCAGTGACTGGTGATAGAAGTTGTTGACCACGGGATTATTGGAAATAAGAAGAATCTTTTTGTCAAAGACGTTTTCACGCTCGAATCCTGGCGGCGAATAGCCTTCGTGCACTGGAAGCGTGATCTTAAAGGTTGAACCTTTTCCAACCTGGCTGGTAACACTAATTGACCCACCCATTGCCTCGATTAATTGCTTGGTAATCGTCAATCCAAGACCTGTTCCACCCTTTGATTTAAGTTTTTTATCATCGACTTGTACGAACGGATCGAAAATGGTTGCGATCTGTTTCTCTGGAATTCCGAGTCCGCTGTCTATTACTTCGATCGTAATAGTATTGGCATCTACTTGATACTTCGCAACGAGTGATACCGCGCCGAATTCAGTGAATTTTGCCGAATTGCCCAATAGATTGACAAGAATTTGCTGCAAACGATGAGGATCTGCCATGATGACCTTCGGCACATCGCTTGCAATTTCATACAGCAATTCCACATTTCCTGACTCGTATACTTTCGCCGAAATTGCGCTCAGTGCGCCGTCGAGAATCGGGCGAAGTTCTGTTTCTTCCATGGAAACGTCAAGCATGCCTGTTTCGGCTTTCGAGAAATCAAGCAAGTCATTAATCGTTGAAAGAAGGGTATTCGCCGATACCCGTACGAGATCAATATATTTTCGGCGATTTTTATCAGGTTCTCCGCGGTGAATAATGCGTAGCATTCCGAGGATGGAATGAAGTGGTGTTCGGATTTCGTGAGAGACTTTGGCTAGGAAGGAGGATTTGGCGGCGTTGGCAGATTCAGCGGCAAGTTTTGCGGTAACAGCGATTTGTTGAGAGACCTCGAGAGCGCTCAAAACGTTGTTGATGTATGAGGACAGATCCCTAAGTTCATCGTTTCCTTCTTCTTCCACTCGTTTTGAGTGATCTCCAGAAGTAGCAATGGCACCCAAATCCTCTACAAGGTTGCTAATACGCGAGGTAACCCATTTTTCTATCATTAAGATTGTCGCAATGCTTGCGGCAAGCAAACATGTAAGTAACACCATCGCGATAAAGTTTCTTGATTTTATCCCGCGCTGGTAAACCTCACGGTGCATATCTACATTCGCAACATACAATGGCTGATTAAAGATGTCCTTTACGATCTGTAGTCCAACCATGTCATGCTCAGAAGTATAAGCAATATAGGGATCCGACCCAATCTTACTCAAGGATATTTGGTAATCGTTCTGAGAACTGAACTCCGAATACTTAATATACTTTAAATTGAGCTTGGTTCGCGCAGCTAAAGACTCAATATCTCTGTCGGTGAAACTGCGAAGAACGACGAGAGTGCCGTTAGGCTCTTTCTCCATATTACTATCTAGAATCGGAGCAACCGAAGCGAAATAATAATTTTGCTTTAACTTCATCAGACCAGTCAGTGCACGGTGATCTGGATCATCTTCAACTTTTTTTGCCAGGGTACGAAGTTCGGATTTAAAATCGTCGTTTATAGGTACGGTCTTTTCTTCATCAGTTAATACCTCAACTCCGAAAATTGGTTTCCCTTTTTTGTTGAAGTATATGATGTGACTAAAGCTAAGTACCGACAATGCATCGTAAGATAAATTAGATGAGATAAAACTTTTATCTTTCGAGTCAACGAAGTCATAAGCATCATCCCAGTATGCTTGGTCTTCTACTCTTTTTAAAAATCCATTTGCGTCACTATTGAGGGCTTCTTCCGTGCGTAGGACGTTTCGTACAGCACTCGACTGCTCAAGTGCTTCGAAATCGGTCATCATTGTGAAGTCAAAAAGACAGAAAAATCCGCCAAGAAGGACGGAGAATGACCCAATAACCACTATTGCAGTTTTGGCTTTTAAGCTAAATCGTCTCATAAGCACACGAAAGAGTTGTGCAATAAAGTACACGGTATCTTTCGGTCGAGAGTCAGGATTTGCTTAAGGCATTATATCCTATGTAAAGACAGCAGCTTAGTAGATGCCTAGAGCGCGAAGTACACGTTCTTTGCACTTATCGAGCATTTCAGGTGGAAACTGGTCGTCGTCGTGGTCTAGCGCGAAAGTGCCTGCATATGGAAGCTTCCTTTTATCCAACTCTACAATCTCGTCCAATATTTTGGGAGCTTCAGATATCCTATGTTTGTGGGCGGACCTGATGACCCAAATTAAATTCATATAGTGCTTTCCTTCATCGGCGGCTAAACGCAAAATCCACTCGACTAACGGTTGATATTCGAAAGCTGGGTAAAAGTCGGTCGCGTCATTCGCATATGATTTTGTTGTTGCGACCTCATCATACGCGACTAACAAGGCAATAGAGAATTCATCGCGCATGATCGAGTCAAAATGCGTAAAATCACCACGGCGCTTGAGTAACTCATTTATTAAGTCTTTCTCTGGTACCTTGTAAACTGCTGCGTATAACTTGGCGAATCCGAGCGCATGGTCGAGTTCGTCTCGTCGCCACAAGCGTTCGAATTCCATAAATTGAGGACTTAGTTTTAGGTCCAGGTCGCGTACTCTACGTTCTAACTCGATGCAAAAACATTCTGCATCGTATTCTGCCCACATTGCTCGCATTAGAATTCGCTTAAGCTCTGCAGGTTCTATCGATTTGGGAACAACAATACTGTCGGAGGTGAGATCGCGGATGATATCTAAGGAAGGAGAAGCTGCTCCAACAATACCGTAATGCTCATTCGTTGGAATAATATCTGCCCCACACAGACCCTGAACTCCATATTCGTT
>CAYTAW010000070.1:0-3484 GCA_964435675.1 uncultured Bdellovibrionales bacterium | reverse complement strand
CTCTTTATGTGAGCGTTGCTTTGCTGCATTACTCTTGTTTTCGTCGGCCATACTATTTTCTCTCCAGCCCTTTCAAAGCCTATCGAGTCAACCAAAATTTACATGCCAACCAACGGAGGGGTATCACTTAAATGGTTGAAATCATATTGTGTTTTAAAAAAAATAGCTTACGGAACAACACGATATCATATTAGGCCACTTTAGGACACCTAGCTCGCATAACCTTTCCAGTAGTAATTGATTGTGATTTCGGGAGGTGAGAGACTTACTGAGGCTCTCATTCCCGGTATAAACTCGGAAGTGTTGTTATGTCCAAAAATACCCCACCTGAAGGTTTGACATCGAACGCTGCAGTCGCACGCGCTAGAATAGAACGCCAACCTGAAACCGGACTTGATTTCGTTAAGCCGAAACTAGCGCTCAATCACAAATTAAAGAGCTTTGACGAGTTTTCGCCACTTAAGGCGATTATTATCGGAAATCCCACCGGCGCCAACCACCCCGAAATTGATGACTCTTTCGAGAATTTTTTTCAGCCTCCCCAAGATTCCGCACTTCGGAATTCCGCAATTGGACCGGTTCCTAAACTAGTAATTGATGAAATTGAAGAAGATATTGCTGGCTTTACTGCGATACTTCAAAAACTAGGAGTCGAGGTTATACGTCCGGCATCTTGGGACTCATCGGTAAAAATTAAGACTCCCCTATGGGAAACGTCACAGCTTTATTCGCTAATGCCTCGCGACTCAGTAATTGTAGTAGGCGATGTGGCAATTGAAACGCCTTCGCCGATGCGCGCAAGGCTTTTTGAAAGCTACGCCTTTCGAGATATCTTGGATACGTATGTTCGAATGGGTGCGCATTTGGTTGCGGCACCACGACCATTATTGGGTGATGAAACATTTGACAAAAACCTTCCTAATTTAATTACCAATGAAGAAGTTCTATTTGATGCGGCGAACTGTATCCGATTGGGGAAAGATATCTTTATGGATATTAATCGCACGGCCAATCTCCGTGGATTAAAGTGGCTGGAACGTACAGTTCAAGGTCTTGTTGATCCGAGTATCCGTGTACACCCGATGTCAATTGGTTACGACCATGTGGACGTAACATTAGTGCCCTTGCGTCCGGGGACCATTCTTGTTGATCCGGCGAAGGTGAACGACATAAATATTCCTTCGCAATTTAGAAATTGGGATCGCGTCATTGTTGACGAAGTAATGCCAACTCGCGACTATGGGCTTCCTTATCCATTAGCGTCAAACGATGGCATCGGTAGAAATGTACTCCTCGTGGACCAACAAACTGTAATTGTAGATGACATCCAAGTCCCACTTATCCGAGCCTTGGAAAAACGTGGATTTACCGTAGTTCCTCTACAGTATCGGCACGGAAGAACCTTGGGAGGTTCTTGGCACTGTATCACTCTAGATACCCATAGAGCGGGAGAGTTAGAGTCATACTTTTAAATTTACGTTAACTAGGGGCATCACTTTTGGAAGCTGTTCAGTATGACGGATGTAACTGACAGAGAGTCTCGAAACGGATCGGTCTCCATAACTAGTGCATTAGTTAACACGTCAACATCTGACCGAGAGATTATAAAGGACATATCTCTTGGTGGTCGCCCTAATGATAGCTCCGCGCAATCTGCCCAATCCACCCATCTCCCTCCTACGGTAAGCAGTGAATTTGAACAAGCGCATAAAGTTCACGACGCTGCGGTGCCAAATGATAGTAGCAATATTCTTCAAGGCATTCGAGCTGGAATTGACTCGATTAGCGATTTCTTACTTCGGCCATTTCGCGAAGATAAGACGATTGCAATTATCTACAACCTTGCATGTACAGTAAGTACTACCGCGACAACGCTGTTAACTTATTTTTATAGTGACGAAACGAGAGCATTCCTTGGGTTAAGTGCTTCTTTAGCGGACAATGCTCGTTTTGCCGCTATTGTTAATGTGTTCTGCTATTCAGCATTTTGCGCTTGTTATTATCCCGGGATGATATGGTTAAAATTTAAGGAGTTAGGAATTGGTCAAAAGGCGATAAATAGAGGTCACGTTGCGGACGTTGCTGCTCAGTGTGGCGTTGATTTTGGTGTTCACTTTTTTCTCGTTGATGTCCCATGTCATTTAATTGGTGGAATAATTCAAACCGGATTAACAACGATGGGGGTGTATATAGGATATTTTAGTTTAACGGGATTAGACGCAATTACTACGTTCGTAAGCCAGGTACTCGCTGATGCAATATTTACCCCTTTAGAAGCGCCTATTTGGCGAAAGTCCGGTACTGTTGTTGAGACAACAAGGAAGTTAGTTAGTTACAGTTTTTCAATTGTTGGCATTTCAGTCCATGACGATAGACGGCGCAGCCCTAAGGCGCCACTCGTCATAGAACCTATAAATAGAGATGATTTAAAGGATTTGAAGATCACTGGCAACGCTTGATCTTAGGCTTTCCCAAATTATTTTTCCAAATATTTTCCACAGACACCACAAAATACCACATATTCAAATACTTTCGCTGGTGGTGGTTAATACGGCTCTCGACATGTGTAGGTAATCAGTTTCCAGAGCCTTTTAGCAATTACTTGTATGAAGCAGTAAGCGTCGAAGACCGCAACGTATGAGAATTAGTCATTCAAAACTATTTATAGTCAAATAAATGACAAGCGAAATTCTACCAGATCTCTAAGCAGCTTCACTGCTCGGGAAAGTTTTTGGATCTTGATAGGGGTCAATTTCATCTTTCCGCCGAGACCCTATCCGCGACAGGCAATTTAATTTGGATAGTCGATCCACTAAAGATAAAAGTGCATCATGTTTATTTAATTCAATCCCATTCAGCTCAACGGAAATCGCGTCTAAGGGCAAGAATGATGCGTTAAATGAAATTACCACCGGGCCAGGTCTTTTTATCCCCGAGTTATTAATCAAAAATAGGCGACGAGCGAGGGCGAGCCCGGCTGAGTCGCACCCGAAAATGTCCAGCAACCAGTTAGTCCTTTTCTGGATTGCATAGTCTAATGAGAGTGCAAGACTTGATTCGCGGCCTTCAATTGAGGGAAAAGGGACTTCAGGTGTCGCATATTTCTTTGAATATAGTGACGAATTCACCGATAAAAGAGCTAAAGCTTGTACTGCCCTAGTCCATTGGAAGGTTCCCCATCCTTTAAATGAACCGGCCACTTTGCCTCGAATAGATTTAAGTTTGGACTGAATTAGCGGGTGCGTGAATTCCATCTCAATCAGTTCTAGGCGGGGAACGTCAGAAAACTTCAGAACGAACTTCTTCATAGATCCTCCCAATATTAATAATTGCTCGTTTCCTGTTAAATTTCGTCCTAGCTATAAGTTCAAAGTCAGCTACTTATGGCCTTGAAAGTATTTAAAACAGTAGCAATCCATATTCTTCTATTTTACCCCACAAATGATTCAATTAATATGAATCACATGTCAAGTTAAATGTATGA
>CAYTAW010000069.1:8188-11536 GCA_964435675.1 uncultured Bdellovibrionales bacterium | reverse complement strand
GCACATAGGGCGCCGGAATATTAAAAAACCAGAACAGGTTATTTTTTACCACATGGTCGACCGCTTCGAGGCAGATGCGGTGCAATTCATTTGTTGCCGCCTCTATCGTGTCGATTTCCTCGCTGCGAAAGCGATATCCCGCGTTTTCATTCCAGTAGGGACCGCCGGTGCTGTGATATAGAAATCCCTGCGCCTCCACAATCTGCTCCCAATCGTGGCGTCCTTCGACATGAATTCTTTCCATGGCTATCCTCCGAATCCCGAACTAAATGATTTCCCGGTATTAAATCCACCGACTTTTCCGCTGCCGCTCGGATGATGACTCGCGCCGGAGTTGAAGTGCGCATCGCCGCCGTGAACTACAGACCTCGATGTTGCGCCGTTTGCGTGAGAGGTAACGCCCTCTTTACCGCCGAGCACCGCGTGTCCATCGTGCGCTGCGCTGGTGAACGATTGGTATTCATTTGAGCTGCGCAAACGGTTAACGCCTGAATAGGAGTAGCTTGAATGCGGGGTGTAGCTATAACCGCCGCCGTATCCTCCATGGTAGGTGTTAAACGGCATGTACCACATATGGTAGTGGTGGATGTGGCCGCCGCCGCGATACTGTTGCTGCGCAGTCGCCGGAGTTTGCGCAGAAGGCGCCGGCTCTTGTGCGCCGATGCTTGTTGCCAGCTCCTTGCTCAGGTCGGTATGAAGCGCGGCAACCAAGCTGCGGGCCTCATTCAGCAGTGCTTGCCCCGCTGAAAGTTCCTTGCCCTGTTCCTTGGCGAAAAATTTCGCTTGATTGCCCGGTTCGAGACTTCGGCTTAAGTCTTGTAACAACTTCTCCAGGTCGCCGAGATCCTCATGAATCGTAGAAAACGCCGGACTACTTTTGGCCTGCGCAATATGTTTCAAGTCGAGCTTGATCAACGCTTGGGCCACGTTCACCTCCTCCGGGTGCCCGGTCAGCCAGGCGGCATCGGTTGTTCCCAGCGGAAATAATTTTAGGTGCTCGACCGTGCTTTCAAGTTCATTGGCGAGTTCCGCAATTTGCTTGCCATGTACGCCGACTTGAAGCATGCCGATATCGCGTTCGAGCGCGTCGCCCCATTCATACGTTTCCGTCTGCAATTGGTGCAGTTTCTGATATAGGGGGGAATCGATATTTCCTTTGATCTCACCGCTTCCGCCAGCGGCCTTTATTTGAGCGAGCTGGTCTAGGAGCGTTTTAATTTGGGCCTTCTCCTGCGCGGCTTGCGTGTGCGGCGATGCGCCGAGCACCGTGTCAATCGACGAATTCACCGCCTTGCCCTTTTCCAGTACGGCGGCGAGGGCGGTCGAAGTTACGCCCTGCGTTTCTTCAATCTGACCGACCGCGGCGTTAACGGCGACGCGCAGTTCGTCAAAATGAGTTTTGAGTTGCTGCCGTGATTCCACCTTCGAGCTCATTTCGTGAAGCGGCACGCGGGCATTTTCGGCAAAAGTTGAGAATTTTGCTTCTTTTTCAACCGCGCGGGCGACCTGTGCCTCTTCTTGCATAGAACAGCCGGAGATAGCGGAAAGCGAGCCGCCACCGATAGCCGCCGCCGCCATTAGGGCGAGACTGCGCGCAAGTTTTGATTCCGTTATTTGATCAAAGAATGATTTTCTCTCCGTGAAGGGAGCTCTCTCTTCCGCCGCGTCAGGGACGGGTGCGTCGACAACTTCGTGTCCGTGCTCATCAGTTCCGTGATGGTACTCAAGTGCGTCAAAGTCCATAGGTTCTCCGTGTTTAATTAGGTTGGGTGTTAGTTAATGAATGTCGTTCGCGTCGATACTCCAGCCGAAAAGGGTAACCATCGCGTTAGTTTTTTCGTTGAATTCCACAATTCCGTACTGGGTATATCTGTTTCCATTGCCGTCGGTTGTTTCCCTTTCATAGTCGAGCGACTTGATGGAAAAACGCTCGATGTCCGATGCGGCAGCGGGTCCCTTTGTCGGATTTCCGATCACGGTGCGTTCGGAATGATACGCACCTTCGGCGTCATCAATGCGCGTGAATCCGTGTTGGAAACCGCCGCTGGAATCACGAAGCGTGACTGTTCCGCCCCGTTCAGCAAGTTGCTCGAACTGCCAACCGGCTCCCTCGTCGAGACGCTGCGCTTGAAATACGACGGCATCTATCGTGCCTTCTTCGGTCGGGATGCAGCGCAGTTTTAGTCGTACATATCCGTCGGTGTCGGCGAGGTGCTCGGTGTCAGAAGTCTTCTTTGCGAGTAGCTCGTAGTCACTGATGTAGTATGACTCCCCGTCGACGGTACATTTCGTCGTCGCGACCTGTTCGACTTCGCACTGAAGCGACGAAAGATCCGCGTCTCTGAATGTGATAGTGTCGCCGACCTGGCGATTGAGGGGGTTATAGGCGAGAGGGGACGCACCGCCGAGTGAGCCGGAACCGAATCCGTCATCGGGGGATAAACAGGGCTGCCAAGAAGTACTGAACATTTTCCTCCGTCAAAAACGTAAGAGGTTATGTCACGTATATGTGATGATTTTATGAAACCGTAGGTGAAAAACTTACGAAAAATAAAAAAATATCGATGTCACCGAAAAAAGCATCGATTTATCTTTAGAGCAGCGTGAAAATTAACTTACGCCGATTCGGGAGGACGAAAAAAATAGCTGCGAAAGATCGAGCGGTGTTGAGAGGTGCTCTTTCGGAGCGCGGCGAATCACTACATCGCGCCACACCGCGCGCGTATCAATTTCCCAATCGTTCAGATTGAATGTCGATTGACCCGGAGGTCCGAATAGTCCTTCGCGATCGAGCTGCGCCAAAAGCTGCGTAACTTTTTGTTTGTAGACGACTTCCGGATCGGTCACCACGCCCAGCGCCTTCATGGCGAAGAGGTGGATCGGATTGCGGGCCGCATAATTCAAGCTGCACGCAAGGCGTCCTAGCGGACCTTTCGCCGCCGAATCATGGTGGCAGAGAACAATTTCATCAGGATTTGAAAGATCGACAGTGATAAGCACATCGCCGAGTCGAATTTCTTGTCCCCGCTCTGAATCTTGGTAGGTCAAATCGTCGCGATCGATACTTCCTGCAATAGCTTTGCCGAGATTTTGCAGCGCATTGGGATTGTCTTTTGAAACGTCGTACTGCGCTACTGAGTTAGTTACACGAATAACATTTCGATTGTCCGGGCCTTCGCTAGACGGCGCTACGCCGCGGTTGAGGGTCACGAGAGACTCGTTCGATAGGTTGATATTGGCCGGTGTGGCAACTGGCTCTTGGACTGCTCGATCTACCATGGCTCCTCCCTGATATAATGGTTCCGACACTATTTAGTGTCAGATCCTATCGGGGAAGAAGCGCGTGGT
>CAYTAW010000069.1:6438-8178 GCA_964435675.1 uncultured Bdellovibrionales bacterium | reverse complement strand
CAAGTATTCGCAATAGTAACAATTTGTTAGGAATGCGCCGAGCGGTAAGCTAGTCGGCGAGCTATTTCTTCAAGCTCTTGACGTAGTCGTACAAGCTTTTCTTTTCAGCGTCTTTTAAGTCGGGCTGAGGAGGCATTAGGGGATTGAGTCCCACGCCCGAGCCTCCCTTCACCAATAGTTCGAAAAATTTCGCTTCATCGACGGCAAATTTATATTTCCCCTCTTGGAGATTTCTTGGCTTCATTTCCGGGGGCAAGCCGGCGGAGATTGGGCCGTCACCGGCGCCGAGAGGGCCGTGACATGTTGCGCAGCGCGTATCATAAAGCGCTTTACCGGCGGCGGCATCTCCATATGCGGGCGCCGCAACGGCAACGCTCAGAGCAGCAAAAGCAATCGCTTGAAATCGTACAGTTTGTAAAAGCATCGTGGCCTCCTAAAAAATTGATACGCCAATATCGCTGGCTGGCGCTAGCATAGCGCTTTCCGCTGTGGGTTACCATATAATGACAGTTTTAGTTTTACGTTAGATAAATCCAGGGAAAATAGCGCGCGGTTAACGCTTGAACTGGAAAGGGTGGGGTATTAAGCTGAGCCTTGGAGGGACGATGACGCTTAAAGATATCTGCCAAGAAGCGAGCAAACGCTCGCACAGCGAGTGGCGCGCCCTATTTACCGAGTACCGTGATAAGACGCGCAGCTGGATACAGGCCCACGGTGAACTTGCCGCCGCGCTCGGCTTTGTGGCGGGAATTTTTATCGTACTTTTCTTTTCCGTCTTTGCGTGGCTGGCCTTTTTAGTATTCGTCGCAGTCGGAATTCTCTGGCTAATCAGTCCGGAAAATTAGCAATATATTACTGCGCTCAAATTACCTTTTAGAATAGACATTCGAAAAAAAACCGCTCTAAAGGGCAATTTTTGCCCAACAAAGTCGAGCGATCATCACAATTAAGAAGCGTATATATGGCATTTATAGATGCACCTTTAGACGGGTTGCCTGACTGCCGATATATTCGATATACTGAATGTAGGTTTTGCGAGATTGCAGATGGGACTCCTTTCATTTGTTTCAGTTGCCGCGGAATTAGAAGAAGCCGGACTTATTTGGCAGCCCGAAATCGGCGACGAAATCTCGCACCGTAATAAATCTGACCGCATTTCCATTCTCGTCGATCCCGACGGGATGAATCCTAGTCAATTAAGAAATACCTATATCTGGCTTCCCACGGTTGAGCAGCTCGTATTTCAGTTCGAAGCGCGGCAGGCCATCCTATTTCATGCGGGTCTAGAATTGTCGGAGCGAGCCATCTGCTACAAAACGGTAATTCAGGCGCCCTTTGGGCCGATAGAATCCAGCGCTGAATCGCTGCGCGAGGCCTTGGGTTGCGCTCTGAAAGAGCTGCTCGTCAATGATGCACAGGTTCACTAACTCTCTTTAGTCTCCTCGAGATCTTCTTTCTCTTCTGCTTTTTTCTGCAAACGTCTTTTGTGTGCGTAATAGAGCCCGATCGCCAAAAGCACGGGAACTGTGGCGATAACGACGTTACGACGAATAGAGCTTAATTCATCCACGATTGCATCGAAGTGCTCGGCGCCGATGTACCCAAGGCCGAGCATTATCGGAAGGCTAATCAACGCGGCCGCCATGTCCGCAATCAAGAAGCGAAGAAAACTCATTTTGACTGCGCCGCAGATCAAAAAAGTGATTGTGCGGAGATAGAAAAGATGGCGCGCAACGAAGA
>CAYTAW010000069.1:0-6428 GCA_964435675.1 uncultured Bdellovibrionales bacterium | reverse complement strand
TCGCAAACAGCCCAGCCCATAAAGTTGCCTGCTTGAAATCGAAAATGCGCGAGAAGAGGGAGGATATTCTGATTCCGTTTCGCCAGGCAAAGACGAGGGCGAGCGTGAACGGAACGAAGATCATCAGAAAACTTCGCTTATCGAGATTCGCGCGCATGCGCTTGATTTTAGAGAGCGTCACGCGGCGGCGAAACCAGCGCTGAGTAAATAGTGCCGGGCCGAGCTTATTGCCAATACGAAAAAGAATAATATCGCCGAGGATTACCGAGCTGTAGCAAACCAGAAAAAGGATCCCAATGTCGGCACGCCCCTGCTGTATCAGCACGCCGCCGACAATTAATGGAAGATCTTCAGGGATTGGCAGGCCAAAGACGCCGCCAAGCAGCGCAAAGAATATAGTCGCATAAAGCCACACGCCGTGCTGGAGTAAGAGCCAATCTTCCATCGAACTGTCACTATCCTATAGATGGCCGCGGTCATCAAGATGCGACGCCGTTACCGCTATCGTGAGAGGTACGGCGCATGGCGTGAATCCGGAACGTCAGGCGATGAGTAAACGTGGATACGATAAAGAGATACGTCAGATAATGAGTGCGATGAATATCGAGAGTGTGAGAACGGGAATATACACAACGGGCCGGTAAAAGATCATCAAGTATTCAAGAAATATACTCGTCATCGCTTCGCTCTCCCTTGCATAACCGTTGCATTCGTACGCCCAGGCGACTGCGTGTTGGCCACAACCGGGGCATTATAAGATCAGCGAGATCGCTAAGCAAATCGCCTGCAAACCGGCTGTTTGAGGGGTTTCGAGGGGGTGGAACGATACAGCTTATGATGCGCGTCCCCGAATCAGGGACGCTTTTTTTTGACCTATTTAAGGACGTACCAAACGGAGCACGCGCTTGGCAACCGCACGCTCAGAGAGGAACGGCGACTCTTGCGTGATGCGCTCGAGCGCTGCGCTTATTGCCGGTGGTTCGGCAACCTCAGCAATACGCGCGCTGATGCTCGAGTATAATAAATCGCGGAGCGCCTCTTCGGTTGCCGACGTGATTGCGCAGCACGCTGAGATTGCGTGAAGCGCTTCGTACTTCAATGATAGGTCGCTTGATTTGAGTAGCGGGAGCAGCGCGGGCGGCGCTTGGTCGTGCTTTCTGATTAAGGTGCTCAAGAGCAGCAAGAGGATTTCTTTATCGTGATCGTTTACTTCAGGAAGAATACGCAGCAGCAGCGATTCGGCGAAATCGTCAGGGAAACCGCGCAGCGTTTTTTTCAATGGTTCGAGCGGCACGCGCTCCAGCTCATCTTTAAGCCAATCGCCAAAGTTAAATGACGCGGGAGAAGTTTTTGCAAGGGTAGCGACTATCGCCAGATTTCTCGTTCGATACCGATCGTCGTTGGAGAGTAGCGCCGTAAGCTGGGAGGCGAGTTCTGGGTTAATCGCTCCAAAGCGGCCAATACTGCGGATTAGGCGCACCTGGAGCGCGTCGCGAGAGTCTTTCAGCAGCTGGGTGAAGATGGGCAGAATAGTTTCTGCCGAGATGGCGAGTTCCTTTGCGTGATCGAGGATCAGCAAGCGGAGCTGTGGGGAGCTCGCGGGTGCGCGCAGCAGTTCGACCAAGTGATTCAACTGCTGATCCGGCAGCGGCGCAAGGCGAATCAGCGCGGCAATTGTTTCGTGGTCAAGCACATGATTCACTCCAATGCAGGCAGCGAGCGACCCCGCTGTTTCGCTCCGCTCTTGTTCAGAAAAGTCGGCAATGAGCAGCACGCGTTGCACGCGGCTTGGGCAATCGGCATGAGCGAGCGATTTATAGATCTTTTTCGAATCGGCCATTGTTTTCTCGCCGAGCAAAATAGTGACCTCGGATATGGCGACCGCGGCATCGCCCGAGAGGCGCTCACTCTGCTTTCGCAGCAGCGGAACCACCGATTGGCCAAAATTAAGCAGCGCGCGCGCCGCTTCCGCTTTCGTCCCCAGATGCGAGGATGACAGGAGCGAAGAGAGCAGCGCGACGGTCGACTGCTGTGGCGGCAGCTGGCCAAGAACGGCAATCGCGCGCCGGGCCTGATCTGAATTACCGGGGCGCGCGGTCTTTTCTACGGTACTGCGCGCAGGCTCCCCAATCGCGACCAGCGCTTTGACGGCGGGATGGGTGCCATAGCGCGAGCGGAGCGAGGTCGGAGACCGGTCCTTTGGAAAAATGTACGGTTCGTTTTCGCGCTCGGCTAACGACCTCACTGCCAGCATTTTGATCAACGGAGAAATGACGCCTTCAGAGACTGATTTCGGGTGAAGTGAGCTGAGCGCGTCGGCGGCGGCGTCCTGGAAAAGCTCGCGTTCCGAATAATCTTTAAGGGGCGGCAGGGTTTGAAAGACTTTGGTCAATTCTTTTACGCTCGTGCTCTCGAATGCCGGAAACCTTCCGAGCGCGCGAACGGCGTGCGCGCGGAGCAGCACATCTTCTTCTTTGAGCGCCGCCTGTACGAGCGTGAATGATTTGCTGCTCGGCGATTTCGTGGCGGTGATGCATAGTAAAATGTCGCGCTTCAACTCGACTGGCGCGCCGTGATAGAGGGTCACCAGCCGATCTTCGAGTCCGTTTACCAAGCCAATAAGTGTCGGCAGCCATTCGAGCATTTCCTCGCGCTCATTAGGCGGGGCGATGCGAAAAGTCGTTATCAAATAATCCTGCACCGTCGATTCGAGGGAGAAGGGCTGCGCGGAGGTGTTGGCAACCAGCGCCTTAAGGGCGCTGCGCGCGGTCTCGCGCACCGAGGCGGAGATATCGTCCAACAGGCTCACGAGTGGTGGAAGCGTTTCGTGGAGCGGCGGATGCAGCTCGACCAGTATGTTAATCACCCGCACTTGCAGTAGCTCTTCACCGCTGGAAAGTAGCGGGTAGAGATTGGGCGCCGCCGCGACGCCGTTACTCTGAAGATCTTGGAGTACGAGAGCCATTTCGGCCGCTTCGTCTGCGGACGCGCGCGATAGGTAGCTGACGATCGGAACCACCGAATGACGTCCGAGTTCGAGAAAGGCTGCATGGGCCACGTAGGCCGAGGGCCCGGCGAGGTATTTCAACAATAACTCAATTGTCTTTGAGTCTTGTTCGCTGACGGTGGCGAGGTCGCGCGCGAATACTTGGGCGATATCGCGGGCGCGGAGCGCCGCAATTCGCTTAAGCTGGATCGGCGTCGCTGGTTTCTGCGAAAGTTCTATAATTTTTGGAAGTGCGCTGAAGGCGCCTTTGCCAATCTGGCCGAGCAGATCAAGCGCGCAGCGCTTTGCATCTAACTCTTCGGCCGGATCAACGGGAATTGAAACGTCAATCGCTTTTGGATCGGAAATCGAGAATCCGTGCCCCGGATCCGCCAGCGGGCCTTGCAGCGAGCGAATCGTGTTGAGCTGAAGCTCAAGCACACGCGCGAGATACGGAACAAGCGTATCCTGAGAATTTTTATCCAGTAGAGAGAAGGAAGCTTGCGCTTCGCGACAGTCTGATAAGATTTGCCGTTTGAGAATTTTATGCTCCTCGTTCGCCTCGGCAGTGCCGACCGCAAGCGAGATGGCGAGCGCTGCGAGGACCCGGCTAACTGTCTTCATTCGAGATCTCCTGCAGGTGCCATTTCCCCGATCCGAGCAGTTCGAGCTTTAGTTTATGCCGCGCGGCGAGTGACGTGCGGTAGCCGACTGAAATCACTGTTTGCGCCGTTCCTAGAAGCTGATCATAGAGCGCCAGTTCGCTCTGCGCATCGAGCGCCGTTGTCGCTTCATCCAGCACGGCAAACCGGGGGCGCGCCAGCAATAGGCGGCCAAAAGCGACGCGCTGTTGTTCTCCGGTTGAGAGGAAGTTCGGCCAATCCTGCACGGCATTCAGTCCGCCGACGCGGTGCAGTGTTTGCTCCAATCCAACGCGCTGGATGATCTCGATGATTTCGGCGTTGCGCACGCCGTGGTCATGAATGCCGTAGAGGAATTGGCTGCGCAAAGAGCCGAGCACGAGGTAGGGGCGCTGCGGCAGGAACATCATCTGATCGAGAGACGGCCGTACGATACTGCCTTTTCCCGACTCCCAGAGTCCGCACAATACGCGCAGGATCGAGCTTTTACCAGTTCCGCTCACACCGGTAATAAAGAGCGTCGTGTTGGTCAGATCGAGGCTCAGTTTTTCGATGATGACCTGATCGAATTTCGGCGTCATGATCGTGACTTCATTGAACCGGATGGCATTTCCACTCTGCACCGCAATACGCGATCCTTTCAGCTTGCGGGACGAATCGCGGCTTGCTTCGTCAAGGGCCTCCCAAAAAGTCCCCAACCGTGTCACGACCGCGGTTAACGTGCTCAGGCTTCCGAAATTAAGCACGACGATCGACAGAGCGTTTACCACAACGAGAAACGCGCTCGCTGCTTGCGTCACCTTGCCAAATTCGATCTCATCGTTCAAATAGAGCGGGGCAACGATGATAATCGGCAGCACGGAAATGAAAAAATTATAACTGCTCGTAAAGAAGTTGAGATTACGGTTCCAATTCACGATGCGCAAAAAATTCTGCAACGCATTACGGAGACGCTGCCGGACGCGCGTGAACTCCTTCGCTTCATCGCGATAGAATGCAATCGACTCGGCGTTGTCGCGAACGTTAACGAGCTTGTAGCGATAGTCTCCCTCTTTGCGGAGCTGATCAAAGTTAAGGCCGATTAGCGGCCGCCCGAGCAGATAGCTAAAAAACGATCCGAAAACTGCATATAAGATTGCCGCGATTACCAAGTTGATCGAGATGGAGTAAAGAATTCCGATAAAGGCGCAAAAATCGATCAGCGATCGGAAAACTATCAACGCAATCGAAAGGCTCATTGCCGTGAACGTGCGTATGTCTTCTTCGATACGTTGGTCGGGGTTGTCGATCCCTTCGACAGAATTAATTCTATAAAACGCGTGATTGTTGAAGTACCGTTCGAGTATGCGGTGGCTAAGCCAGCGGCGGAATAGGAGCGCCAGCCGTTGCTCGGTGTAGCTGTAAAAAACAATAAACGGCAGAGCGCACGAAAAGGCCAGCAAATAGCGCCCGAGATGACGGAGAAATTCGTTTTTCTCCTTCAAGGTCAGCGCGGTCATGAAATCGCGATTAATATAGCTCATGAGCACGTTCATAGACGTGCTGGCGATTACGAGGATTACGAGGAGAAGAACAAGGCCGAGCGCCCACCACTTGACCTCGGAGGTAAAGAAGGGCGCTGTTAAGGCGCTGAAGCGTTTTAGCGCCTTTTTATCAAACCGAATTTCAGCCATATCGCTAAGTTAGCACTGATATAACGGTATGAACACCGGAAAGCTTGAGTGACTAAATAATCCGATTTTGGCGCCACCGATGCCGATGACGGAGGAGCGATAGGGGGCGCGCTATACGCTCGCTTGCGCGGAATAGTACGCTTCGGGGCCGCGGTCGGAGAATACCCGGCACATGCTCGCGTACTCAGCGGCGGCATAGGTAATAAATGCATCTATGCCTACCCGTTCGAGGTTTTGAAAATAACGATTCATCGTGAGAAAACGCTCGAGCGGCGCATTGGCTGATACTTGGTGAAGAAGTGCGTATTCACCGCCCGTCATATAGGAGAATACCGGCAGCCGTACGTACGGATCCAGCCCCGGGAGTACGTCGAGAGAGCTTAGTGTCGGCTTGACGACCAGTATGTCCGCGCCCTCAACCGAATCGAGCTCCATTTCTCTCTGCATTTGCCGCGCATCCGCTGGATTGATTTGATACGTGCTCTTTTGACGTTTATCGATCGGCTCCGCTTGGATCCTCTGGAATGGGCCATAGAGCGCTGAGTCGAGTTTTGCGGATTGCGCCAGCAATAGCAGATCGTGAAGGCCGCTCGACTCGAGTTTTTCGCGAACTTTCTTGATTGCGCCGTCGATCATGCCGCTGACCATGAGCGCCGACGCTCCCGCACCGGCGAATAGCAGCGCCATCTGCTGCAGCAGTTCGATCGACGCGTCGTTTTCAACAATTCCTTCGCAGAGTATTCCGCACTGCGCGCGGCTATTGAAATGGCAAAGGCAGAGATCGAGAATAATATTCAGCGCTGGATTTATCGAGCGCAGCTCGCGCGTAAATTCGAGCAGGAAAAGATTAGAATCGAGTACTGCCGCGCTCGATGTGGCGACGTCAACGCGGCTATGGTCCACCAAAGGATAGACCAGGATTGTCTGAAGGCCGAGTTCGAATAGCTCAGCAGCGTGGCGCAATCCCTGCTCGCGGTTCAGACGGTAAAAGCCGGGAATCGATCGTAGCGGAAGCTGCTCGTCGGCTTTATCTAAATATCTTTTTTGATCGATGAAAATCGGCGCAATAAATTTCGAAGGCGGGATTACCCGCGGCGAACGTCGCGCAAATCGGAGATTAGGTCTCAT
>CAYTAW010000068.1:7415-11583 GCA_964435675.1 uncultured Bdellovibrionales bacterium | reverse complement strand
GGAATGACGATTCCGATTGAGTATCTTACGTCGGACTTCACTAAAAACCGCGCAAAGGAAGATTCCGAGATTTTTCAGAATCGCGATGCACGCTCTCCCAAATATACGGTGGGCATAGTATTTCTCTCGATTGGCAGCGTAATTTTGCTGGCCGGTCTCGGTGTTCTTACCTATGAAATTAGGACGCGCCGCACGATTGGTCGCTTGATGCGAGAAGGGATGCTTGTCGAGGCAAATATTAAATCAGTTGAACCGGGCAATCTCTGTATCAATAATGTGCGTCAATGGCGGGTTGAGTACACCTTCCGCGATATGCGTGGTATCGAGCAAAAAGGAGTGAGTCCGCACATTTCACCTGAGGAAGCGCAGAATTATCAACCTGGTGAGAAAGCGAAAGTACGCTATGACAAAAACAATTCTGCAATCAATCTGTTGATGAGTGCCTAAATTTTATTTGAGCTTCTGCTGCGAGCGCAGCGCCGACAATGCCGGCGTCGTTTTTTAGCGCCGCGGCGGTTACGCGCGCTTCAGTCGATAGGTATTTTTTAAATTCAGCAAATTCTTTGCTCGCGCCGCCGCCGATAATAAAGAGATCGGGGCAGAGAAGCCATTCGAGTAAATCGAGGTACTCGTCGATATTTTTGCCCCATTTTTTCCAGCTCAAATCCTTTTTCTCTCGCGCGCGGGCGGAGACACGCCGTTCAGCATCCTTGCCGCGCAGAACAAGATGCCCCAGTTCTGTGTTGGGAATCAGTTTCCCGTCAAAGAAAAGGGCGCTGCCGATGCCCGTGCCGAGCGTGATCATCACCGCGAGTCCGCGCTCGCCCCGCCCCTTTCCAAAGCGCATCTCGGCCATACCGGCCGCATCAGCATCATTGATTGCG
This sequence comes from uncultured Bdellovibrionales bacterium, assembly GCA_964435675.1. Taxonomy (GTDB): domain Bacteria; phylum Bdellovibrionota_C; class UBA2361; order UBA2361; family CAYTAW01; genus CAYTAW01. The sequence goes on along the minus strand of CAYTAW010000068.1, from coordinate 10,699 downwards.
TATACCCGACTGCTGCACTTCTGTGAAATTACCTTTTCGAGGTTGGTGCCAATCCAGCTGGGGTCTACATTGGCGGCGGTGCGGGCCACCCCTTTTTTAATCACCGCGGGAAAGGCGCAGCCGATAGGCCCGCGCCAATCGAAATGCTCGACAAGTTCGGCCACGGTTTTCGCCACTGCGGCCGGTGTCGATGGATCGGGAGTTTTTAGCCGTTCACGCGGTTTTAGTAGTCGGCCGGTTTTTGTTTCCACCGGAGCCGCTTTAATTCCGCTGCCGCCAATGTCGACGCCAAGAATGCGCATAGTGCAATCTCCACATAATGCCCCGCTTACATGCGCTGTACGGCCGGCATACCGAGCAAGGTCATACCGGTTTCGAGCACGTAGCGTGTGGCGGTAAATAGAGCGAGTCGCGCACCAGCGATGTCCGCTGGTTGGCCGACTACGCGCAGCTCGCGATACGCACGCGCGAACGTGCGCGCAATGTCTAGCAGAAGCTGCGCGAGATAATACGGCTCATAATCGTGCGCAACGCGGTCGAGCACTTCGCCGAATTGTCCCAATTTGGTCACCAATTCGCGAACCGACTCTTCGGTCAAAAGCGCGGCGTTGAACTGTTCCGAAAGAGAGATGCCGGACTCTTCGGCCTTCTGCGCGATGCTGTATAAGCGTGCGAGCGCATACTGAATATAGGGCCCGGAGTCACCCTGGAAGTTGAGCGCCTCTTCCCAGCGAAAATGGAAGTCTTTGATATTCGAGTGGCTCAAGAAATAGAAATATATCGCGCCAATAGCGACAGATTCCGCCACCTGCTCTTCATTCAGGCCCTCGGGGCGTGTTTCGACTTGTTCTGTATATACCGAGAGTGCGCGTTGATGCGCTTCGTCGAGGAAATCCTTGAGCTGAATTGCGCCTCCCTCGCGCGTCTTCATTCCGGGAACGAAGCCAAAGGAGACGTGCTTCATGACATCCGCGACCGGGTGCTTCATGCGGCGCAGAATTTCGATCAAATGCTGAAAATGCAGCATTTGTTGTGCGGCAACCACATATAATATTCTTGCCGGGTGGTATGTCTCATGGCGGTAGAATGCGCAGGCGATGTCGCGTGTGATGTAGAGCGAGCGCCCGTCTTCGGCAAAGACTCGCGCAAAACCGAGCTTCTTTCCGAGATCGACGCCGAGAGCGCCGCGTGAGTCCTCGAGAATTCCGCTTTGGCGTATTTTTTCTTCCACGGCTGGAAGCATGCAGCGATAAAATGATTCTCCCTGATAGTGATCAAATTGAATTCCCAAGCGCTTATAGCACCGTTCAAAATATTCGATCGAAATATTGAGGCAGGATTTCCAGAATGCGATGGCGTCGGGATCGTCAGCTTCGAGTTTTAAGAAATATTCGCGCGCAACCCCGGTAATCGCGGCTGTGGATTCTTCGTTGCCGCCATCTTCAGCTGCAGCTTCTTGCGACTTCTTCAGCTTGCTGGCACTGATGTAATAGTTGAGCAGATCATCGACAGTATATGATGCCGGTTTTCCTGCCTCGAGATATCCAGCCCAGACCAGTCCAAACTGGGTTCCCCAATCACCGATATGATTGACGCTGACGACGGTATATCCCAAGTGCTTGAGTACGCGATATAGCGATAGGCCGATCAACGTGGTGCGTAAATGACCCACATGAAACGGCTTAGCAATGTTTGGTGCCGAATAATCGATTACGATTGTTTCGTTGCGAGCGTTCCGTTTGCCAACGTCTCCCTTGGCCTTAAGAATTTCCGAGATGATTCGTTGATTGGCGCTCGCGCGATTTGCGAAAAAGTTCAGATAAGGGCCGGCAACTACCGCTCGGTCGATATCCAGGGGGAGCGAGAGCTCTTTGGCGAGCCTCTCCGCAGCTTGGGGAGGCGCCACCTTCCACTCCTTGGCTACGAGGAAGCAGGGGAATGCGTAGTCGCCGTGAGTCAAATCTTTTGGCCTCGTTAGGATCTTTTCGACATTTTCGGTCGTCAAACCAGTTTTGCCAGCAATTTCCGCGATAAGTCCCTGATGCACCAATTACTCCTAATACTGAATGAGTATTCGTATCGCCTTGAAAAGGTTCACGAAAATTATCATAGGGGGGCCCTTTTCGCTATTATAAGAAATAGTGAAGCAGATTGGTAGCAACGGTGGATTTATTAGTAATTGAGGTTTCGTCTGCTTTTTTAGGGATAAAAGGAACGCAAAATGGCAGCAAAGGATGTTGTAAATAATAGCGCCCCACAACCGGCAACCGAGTCCGTTGCGTGGGATACTTTCGGCATGACGAGCGGTGCGTTAAAAGTTGACCGCGATCCATTCCAGACCGGAATTCAAGATCTTTCGGAAACTGAGCGGGTATCGATGGGAAGCCGCGCGCTTCAGGAATATCGCTCAGCCGGTCAGCGACAGTTTTTGGAATCATTCGGGATGTATAGTGAGCCGCCGACTGTTCCGGAAAGCAGGATGACGAAGACGCTTCTGGAGGAGAATTTGCAATTTAGAGTTCTGGTTGGTCAGGCCAATTTAATGATTGATGAAGCCCGCGCAGCGGACCCATCTCGCGCTTCGCTCAAGCGGGGAGCGGATATAGATGATCGAGACCTTACTCTTTCAGTGGCTGCCGTTCGCTTCTTGAAAGATGAATTTGTTAAAGCTGAAAAGGGCGCGAGAGGCTTAGCATTGGCGGCATAAGATAACTCACCCCTCAGAGGAAATGATATGCTTAAAGTAAGAGATAGATTTGACGAAGTGTTCGAGATTGAAATTGAAGGTTGGTGCTATGGGATCACCAACTTTCCGGGCGAAATCAGCTCAGGTCTCGTGCACCGCGTAATTCGCGAACTTACTGACGTGTTCTTCAATGCAATCGTTCATAACTATGCATTTAACATTTTGAGCGTTGCTGAGCGACTTTCGCGCGCCGCCAAGTTCTTAGTTGATGAGCGCGAGATTACGTTCAGCATCCTGGCGCAGCTTCCAAATCCAATCGTGATCACTGAAGAGCAGCAATTCATCCTTGCGCAGATTATCGATCAAGCCGAGCAAGCCTATGGTGGAGCGGTCGAGCGCCTCGAGAAGAAGTGGGCGTGGGAAGCGAAAAAGGGCGATAAGCGCGCGGCCTGAAATCGTATCTAACTATAATCGATCGAGCAATTCCTGGCTCGCTTCAGTGAAGCGCGGCCGGGATCTCCCATAAGATGACATTAAGAAATGGACCGTTTGTCTTTCCTTTGACAAATGGCAAATTATACGCGCTCGATTATGGTAG
>CAYTAW010000068.1:0-7405 GCA_964435675.1 uncultured Bdellovibrionales bacterium | reverse complement strand
TAGCTATTCCCATCCCGAGCCCAATGCACATTGTAACGAGCGCATAGCGTTTGTTCGTGCGTTCGAGCTCGTCGAGAGCCGTACCTATTAGCATTGCGCCGGTCGCGCCAAGCGGGTGGCCAAGCGAGATGCCGCCGCCGTTGACATTTACTTTCTCGGGATCGATGCCAAGTTCGCGCATGGTGATAATTGGCACGGGCGCAAACGCTTCGTTAATCTCCCAGAGATCGATATCGGAAACGGTAAGACCGGCGCGCTTGAGGGCCAAACGGGACGCTTCTATTGGACCGCTGAGCATGATCAGAGGGGGTGATCCAATTGATACCGACGAAACGACGCGCGCGCGCGGTTTAAGATTTAATTTCTTCACTGTTTCTGCGCCGGCCAATAAAACCGCTGCGGCGCCGTCAACAATCGCTGACGCGTTTCCAGCGGTAATCACGCCGTTCTCCTTGAAGACCGTCTTCAAGCCGGAAAGCCCTGCAACCGTGGTCTCGCCGCGAATCGTATCGTCGGCGGTCATCTGTTGCTCTTTGCCCTGCTCATCTACGTATGGAACCGGAATAATCCCCTTTGAAAAGCGCCCTTCATCTGCGGCTTTTTTCGCACGCATTTGCGACTGATAGGCAAAGTGATCGATATCGGCGCGACTGACTTTGAACTGTTCGGACAGAAGTTCCGCTGCCATGCCCTGCTGCACGAGATCGGGGTGATGTTTTTTTAAAAGTTTACTCTCCTCACCGCCGCCATCACTGAACATCGGACAGCGTGTCATATGCTCGAGTCCACCGCCAATCGCCAACGAGTACTGACCGGCTTGGATTCCTTGCGCGATAAAATTCACTGCCTGTTGACCGCTGCCGCAAAGGCGATTAACCGTCGCTGCGGGAACGGTATATGGCCATCCGGCCGCCAAAACCGCCGCGCGTCCCGCGCACCAGCTCTGCTCGCCTGCTTGCGTAACGCAGCCTACGAGAACATCTTCGATTTGCTCGGCACGCACATCTGCGCGCTTCAAAAGCGCGTTAAGGGGGTAGGTCATTAGATCAACCGGATGTACGCTGCTGAATTTGCCCTTCTTGCGCGCACGCGGGGTGCGCACGGCATCAACGATTAACGCATCGTTCATAGTATCCTTGTTCAAAACGAAAATATATCAGCTTGAGCACGAGCCTAGCGCGTGACGAAAATATCTACGCGCCGGTTGAGCTGGCGGCCGACATCGTTGCTGTTTGTCGCGACCGGACGCTGGCTGCCATAGCTTTTCACTACCATCTGATCGAGCGCGATTCCCTGAATGGCAAGGTATGAACTAACCGTGCGTGCGCGCGCTTCCGAGAGGCGCGCATTATAATCAGGCGTGCCTTCGTCGTCGCTGTGTCCGACCACGTTCACCTTTCCAAGCGAAGGGCTCGACTTTAAAGTCTGAGCGATAGTCTCTAGTTGCGCAATAGCGCCAGAACGGAGCGTCGTCGCGTCTTGATCGAAGAAAACTTGATAGAAGTTACCACCGAGATTGGCCACTGTGGCGCGGTCGAGCTTGCCCTGTAAGAATTCCAGTTCTCGCTGATTGGCAAGGTTCTGCAATTTGAGTGACGCGAGCATCTCTTCGTGCTTTAGCTGCGTGTCTTCAATTTCATCATAGCTGTAACCGGAGAGAGCCCCGCCTACAAGCCCAAAGCCCGCGCCTACCGCTACGCCTTCTCCTGCATAACTAATTTGATGTCCGACAACGGCACCTGCCCCCGCACCCCAGCCGGCCCCTAGCACCGCGCCGCCAATCGTCTTGTCGGGACCGGGCTGCGGCACTGAGCATGCAAATAAAGCAGCAATTGATACGAGCGAAAATACCGATGAAAAAAACTTACTCATTTTAACCCGTCTCCGACTAACGCATTGCGATATGCAATATAAAACCACAATATATTCTCCCACCGCCATCTTAAAAAGCGGCAGGATAAGCCGTTGAAACAATACATAATATTCAACCGCTGCGGCAGTTAACTTTACCCGCCCTTTCTAGATATCGTGAAGAAGCCGAAAATGCTTAAACACGAACAAAGCAGGGCTAGGCACTTCCAGATACGTTGAATCGGATAGCGCACGAAGGGGGGGGCTTCTTGGCGTAACTCGACCTCTCCATTCACGCCCGCCTTTTCAAATGGTCTGATGCGCAGGGTAGTTTTTCCGGTCGGGGCCACAACGGCCGACAGCCCTGTATTCGTGGCGCGCACCAGCGAACGGCGATTTTCGACGGCGCGCAGGAGCGCAATTTGATGATGCTGAAGCGGTGCTATCGATTCGCCGAACCAAGCGTCATTAGTTAAGTTGACCAACAGCTGCGCGCCGCTATTAGTACCCTCGCTGGCGATCTGCGGCAGCACGTCCTCATAGCAGATGAGAGGAGTAACCTGCAGATTTAGATACTCCCCATTTCCGTTGCCTGCTTCACCAGTGCTACGCAGTGGAACCGTCAAAAGCGGGGTGCCGCTCCCTTCAGTGAAATCGCCGCCAATATTGTTTAAGGTGCGCAAATAAGGAAACGTTTTTCCGAAGGGTGTGAATTCGCCAAAAGGCATCAAGATGCGCTTGTGATAGGGCAGCGGAACTTCGCCGCTTGGGCCGATCGCAAATGCGCTGTTGAAGAGCTCATTGCGCGAACGATAGGTCAGCGATCCAAAGATGAGCGACGCGCCACCCTTGAGCTGCGGCATGCGCCGGTCATTGGCGACGTGAGCAACATTCTCAGCAATCCAATCTGTCAGCACCGTTTCGGGCCAGACGATTAACGTTCCCGGTTTGTCGAACTGCTCAGATAAGGTTTGATACTCGAGCAAGTTCTGGCGTGACATGTCGCGATTGTGCTTTTGTTCGAGCGAAATAGCGCCCTGAACGAGCGCGACAGGTATTCTTTTGCCCGGTGCCGATTCGAGCTGGCTAATTCTGGTCGAGCCGTAGGCGGCGACGGCGATCGCCGCGGCGAAACTGACGCCGATTCGCGGCAGCGCGGAGGCGATTAATCCCTGCGCCAGTAATTCTAAAATCCAGATGAACGCAAACGAATTGAGCGCAGAACCTCCCCACTCTGCGAGTTGGATCAGCGATGGGAATGCCGCGAGGGGGTGACTCGCTCCCCAGGGAAAGATACGAATCGCAATCAGCTCAACGGTCACCCAAGCGAGAGGTGAGCGCAGCGCGTACCGATCGAGTGAGGTTGGTAAATGAGCGCGCAGAAAATAAAATAACGGAAACTGCAGGCTGCTCGCAAAAATGAAAAATAGAAACACGAGCAGCGCGCCGAGCGCGGGAAACTCTCCGAATTGGCGAATTGTTCCGAAGATCCAATAGAAGCCAAAGAGATGCGCGAGCATTCCTGAGAGGAGTAGAGCCCCGTAGGGCGCCCGTGCGTTGTGCAGGGCGCGTACCTGCACCGCAGCGCAAAAAATCAGAAAGCTCGCGCAGCAGACGATTGCACCGAGAACCGAGAGGGGGAGGAACCAGGCGAAGCCCAGCAGCAGTCCACCCAGATAAAGCGAAATCGTCATCCGCGGTCCTTAGGCGAACGGATTCTTACTATATCCCTCGCCGGCAAGAAATGATTCGATCCAGAGTAGTCGGTTGTATTTCGCCGTGCGTTCGGCGCGGCATACAGATCCCGTTTTTATCTGGCCCGAACCGACTGCTACCGCGAGATCGGCAATCGAGGTGTCCTCGGTTTCGCCCGAGCGGTGCGAGATAATTGAACTGTACCCGTTATCATGAGCGAGTTGAATCGTTTGCAGCGTTTCGCTGACCGAACCGATTTGGTTGAGTTTTACGAGAATTGAGTTGCCGACGCGGCGATCAATTCCCATCGCAAGTCGGCTCGTGTTTGTTACGAATAAGTCGTCGCCGACAAGCTGCACTTTGTCGCCGAGTTCTTGCGTCATCGCCAGCCAGCCGTCCCAATCGTTTTCATCGAGACCGTCTTCAATGCTGACGATCGGATATTTCTTGAGCCAGGCGGCGAATAGGTCGATCAGCTGCTTCGATGTGCACTGTTCTCCGCTGCTTTTCTTGAATACATAGGCGCCCTTCTGCTTGTCGAACAGTTCGCTTGAGGCGCAATCGAGCGCGATTGAAATTTCATTTCCTGGCTCATATCCCGCGTCGCTGATTGCGTTCACCAGCGCATCGAGCGCTTCTTCGGACGATCCCAGATTCGGGGCGAATCCGCCCTCATCTCCAAGTCCAGTTGCCATCCCCATTTTTATCAGATTCTTCTTGAGCTTGTGGAAAACTTCCGACGCTGCGCGGATGTTCTCGAAGAAAGTGCCTGAGCAGTGTGGAACGAGCATGAACTCTTGGAAGTCAAGCGAATTGGCGGCGTGCGCGCCTCCATTGATTACGTTTACGAGCGGAATTGGAAGACGGCGTGCGTTCAGGCCGCCAAGATACCGGAAGAGCGGAACGCGGAGGTGGTTCGCGCCCGCGTGCGCTGCCGCCAGACTGACGCCGAGTATCGCATTCGCTCCGAGCGACGCCTTGTTGTCCGTGCCGTCAAGCTCAATCATCAAACGATCTAGCGCGCCAAGTTCAAGAACATCCTTTCCAATTATTTCAGGGGCGATTTTTTGGGTGACGTTCTCAACCGCCTTGAGCACGCCTTTGCCAAGGTAGCGCTTTTCGTCGCCATCGCGAAGCTCATGGGCCTCATGCTCGCCGGTTGAAGCGCCCGATGGCACCATCGCCGAACCAGTCGTTCCATCCTTTAGGGTTAGTGTGACCGCGACCGTCGGAAATCCGCGAGAATCGAGACATTCATAACTAGATACACCGGCTATTGCCGAGCCATTGGAGCATACGGTTGTTTGAGCAGAATCGTGTCCCATCGAAGGTAATATCCCCCTAAAAATACATAATTTTCACAATTTAAAAGTGGTGCTATCTTAGACCCACTTGTTTTGAATGACAATAACTCTCGGGGCGCATTATATGCGCGGTATTCTCGCCGAGGCGCAAAACGAGCTAGGTTTGGCACGGAGTGGCGGTCATGAAAAAGGTTTTACCCACGGTCTTTTTACTCACAGCAGCAATATTATCCTTCATGGCAATCTTCGCCGGCGAAAGTTATGGCCGGTTGATAGAGCTGCGTGCGACGCTCTCGACTCAGCGCGAGGCAAATCAAGAACTAAAAACCACCGTTGATGGTCTCAAGCGCGAAGTCGCGCAGTTAGAGCACGACCCGCGCAAATTAGAAAAAGCTGCACGCAATGAGCTGGTGCTCGCGCGGCCGGACGAAATGGTTTTTATATTCGAGCAGGAGCGATAATACCGCCGAGCTCGGTGCTTAGGCGTAGCGGCTTGTGTCCGAGCTAAAAACTGCCCAAAAGTCCACCCCCGATTAGTGCGGTTTGACGGGACGTTATGGTCATCATTTCCCGTACGCGTTGTTTTACTCGAAATTGTATCGACTTCTTTTGTAACCTTTATCGGGCATTTATCCCGATTATCTTTTAGCCGGACAGTTACGCAATTATTTCTTGTGTAACCTTTGATCGCGGGTATGCGCCTATACAGTCATACGGACGCACTATTCCGCCGCGCGTTCAAAAATAAATATATGAAATAATTGTCTTCTCGCTTTATGAACTGGGTTCGAAAAAAATATCGCCGTCTTGGACATTCCGCCGAGCCGGCTTTGCCTCCGCTTGGTAAATCACCGAGTTTCTTACGTCTCGCCACTGCAAACGATTCCGATCAGGGTTGGAGGAATCCGAGTAAATCGATGAAGGGCGCGTTTTTAAAGCTGCATGGCATCAAAAAAACAGGCGCCAATAGTGTCTCGCTGGTCCTTCCGGTGGGAGTTTCGCGGGCAAGATTTCTGACCGATGTGCAGGTAATCGCAAATATGGTGTACCAACGAAACCATACTTGGCCCGAACGGCTGGTAAAATGGGCGCGGGAACCCGCTTTTTGCCGCATCACTGAATCCCGCACCGAGATACGGGTGAATGGTAAGATACCTGATTCCGCCGGCATGTCGCGCGCCGAACAGTGCGCATGTGGCTGGAATGACATCTCACTCGAAGATCTCGCTTCTGCGCACGGCGCCTATTTTATTTTGACAGGGAAAGATCTCTTCAACGGTTCAATTGTGCGCGCAAAAACGGGCGCGCTGTATTTCGGCAAGAATGGATTGATAATTAGCCGGAGTGGTAAATCGTTTAATGACAGTGATGCGAGTGAGATTGTATTTGCTTCGAAAGCGCTATAACGGGGGTGACCGCCCCCGCATGCGGTAATCGGCATTCTGCATGCGGCAATCCGCCACCGTTTATTTCGCGGCATTCTCTGTTGCTAAGAAAAATTCACTTTGCAATCTTGAATTTTGGCTGACAGTCGGATGCAGCCAGCAGGTTACGGTATGCTGCGGCTGCACAAAATAAACCGTGAGAGTTTGATTTTGTTAGAGCTCCATATTACGCGAATACTATCTTCGCCAATCTCCCTTCGCGCCCCGCTTCACCATAGAATTCTTCAATCTGCCCAATCTTTTCTTGGCGTTCGTCGGTCGTTAGCGTGTGGCCGGAGTTTGTTTCATATTGCGCCACATACCTCTCTGCTAAAGTCCGCGCTTCGGATGGCTGCGTCGATGGCGTGGATGGAGCCGGTGATGGAGCAGGTTGGATACTCGGTTGCTGCGGCTCTTGTTTTTGGCGTCCTTTGCCGCGGATGCGATCGGGATCTTTGCCGTTTTCCTGCCCCTTACTCTTTCGAGACGGAACAAGGTCTTCTTGGATGCGCCGCCGCCGAGGGGCGGAACTTACTGAATTTTCGGACATATGGGGGCTAACCTGTACTACTTCGAAGCTAGCGTCGGCAGTTGGCTCCCCGTCCTGAAGATTCCAGCGCTCTAATTCCTGCGCTTATTGGTGCGATGAATAAAATCGGTGAGTAGGGGATTGAGCTCGGAGCGATTGTTTCCGAGCCGTAGTTGATAGGCCGGGAGATGGTCCGTCAATCCCGCTAACACTTTAAATGAAGCGGCAATATCTCGCCCTGGTACGTGAAATATATTGCTCGCCGAAAGTGAGCGCAGCGCTTCGATTTTTTTTAGTTCTTCAATACGCGTTTCGCCGCCTAAAATAACGGGAAAAATGAGAGCGCGAACGGGGAATGCCTTGATCATCCTGTATCTGGTGTTCCGGTCAAGGTAGCGAATTGACTTCAGCGCGCTACCGCTTTCAGCGGCCGAAAACCCATAGCGCTCGAGATCGCGATGAACGATGCGCGCGCTGCAGTACATCGAATGAACGAGCGGTTCCATTCCCGAGCTTAGCGCGACCGTGTCGTCTCCCGCGATTTGAATATCCGGGCCTACGGCGCTCAGTGCGCAGCTGCTTTTTCCCGAGCCGCTTTGACC
>CAYTAW010000067.1:0-11584 GCA_964435675.1 uncultured Bdellovibrionales bacterium | reverse complement strand
GCTTTGCGGCGGGCTTTGCCAAGAACTTAGCGTGTGTGCGCGGTTTTTTTCTTGAATGTCTCGGAGGAAGCCAGATACTATCCGTTTATGAATCTGATTGAAATGCTCAGGGTCGGACAGCGATTCCTCGTGGAAGGAAGTATGTACGATCGGTTGCTTCGCTCAGCGGGGGACCTGTTTGATGCGCAACTCGCGCACCTCGGCTTGCTCTACTCTCCAAAAGGAAAGGACGCGCTTCGTGCGGTTTATGAGGAGTATATTTTTCAAGCAAACAAAACGAATTTGCCGATGGCTGTCTTTACGCCAACGTGGCGAGCTAATCAATCGAGAGTTGCAGAGTCTACATTGAAAGATTGCGACGTTAATCGAGATAGCGCGAAATTTGTTTGCGATCTGCGCTCAGCCAATTCTCATTCGGCAAGAATCTTTGTCGGTGGGCTCATTGGATGCAAGAATGATTGTTATGACGCTGCGTCTGCGTTGGACACCGACGAAGCGGATGTATTTCATTCTCCGCAAATTGAAGTCTTGGCTGACTCACCGATTGATTTTTTATTCGCATCGACCCTTCCCGCATACTCGGAAGCTCTCGGTATCGCCCGAGCAATGGGGCGTACGGGGAAACCGTATGTGCTGAGCTTTGTGGCTGATAAGACAGGTTGCATCCTGGACGGGATTTCCCTGGCCGACGCCATAACGAAACTTGATAGGGAGTTGCCGCAAAAGCCGCTTGGATATTTCGTGAACTGTACCCATCCCCAAGTTTTACTTGAAGGACTTTCCTCACGGGGCGATGGCGATTCATTGAAGGGACGGCTGATTGGTTTTCAAGGTAATACGTCTCGGCGCGATCCACGCGAGTTCGACGCTCTTACTGAACTCGAGTCTGAGTCTCCGGCACAGTACGCAGCGGCATCGCTTGCGCTGCAACGCCGCCTTGGCGTTTCTATGTTGGGTGGATGCTGTGGCACGGGACCAGACCATATCTACGCTATCGGCGAAATGCTTCGCGCCGTTGGAACACAAGATTGATTCGCGGTTGTCGTTCCTTCCATTATTTATTTTTACGATAATTCTGTAACCATTATTTGACTTGCTGCGCCCGCGAAGGTAATAAACAGGACGGATTGAGAGAAACCTTTCAATACTTTTCTACATGTGATTGCAGCGGGGAGCTATGACCGAACCTCAGTTAGTACGGGAAGCAGATACTCAAATTCATCAACCAATTCAAGGCTCCTTGCCTCCTGCGGGGTATATCCCCCTTGCCAGCCGGTTTTTTGAGACTGATCCCACATTGGGAACACACGGAGAGAGAGTTAACTCACGCGATTTAGCTATTGGCGATACCTTCGTTGAATTCGGAAAGATGCTGGTTCACGTCGGTTACTATAGCGCTGTCTATCATATCATCGGAGAGGCGCAGGATGGACAGCGCCATATTGTTTCTCGCCACCTCGAAGTTAATCGAGTCCGCAGGGCTCAGGGGGGAGACGGTGAAGAGGCGTTCAATGAGGCGTCAAGAATTCGGGCCGCATAGATTTTTTTTAAGTTTTATTTTCAGGGACATTTACTGCGCGAGCATTCGGCTTTGCCGTCCACGTTTTTATATTAAGAATCTGGCCACGGTATATGGTTTCGTATGTTCGTACTGCCTACAGTCCGAGCAATTCTTATAAAGGGGTAGTTAAGTAATCGGCGACGTAGTAAATTTTGCCGATGATCAAACGACTTATATTTTTGACCGCGTCTTTTCTCGTCGCTGGTTGCGGACAAGATGGCCGTCCCCCTGCCTGGTCGTTTAAGACTTTCAACCGTCAGTTCTGGCAAGGAACGTGCAGCGCATCGAACATATCGGTGAGCGGCGATATGATTGCGTTTGCCGGCGGCTTTTCTGCCGAACAAGCCGCAGCGGTTTGGATAGTTAATCGCGTCACGGGTGAAGTATTTCGTAAAACAGATCCTTACGCCTGGGCCTATTTCGTGCATGCGGATGAGACGGCGGTCTCTTTCGCGCACCGGAATTCGTCAGGAGAGTTATTCTTAAATGTGTTCGATCCGATGGCCGATGCCGCAGGGACAATCATCAGTCGAGCAATCTACAATCAGCCGGTATTTGTTGGATCCGGGGCCATGCTCGCCCAAGTCGGACACCAGAGTTTTGAAATCTGGAATCTTCGCCGCTCACCTATTGTCCAGCTCACGATTCCGTATCGCTTGGGGTATGGAACTACGATACTGCAAGATACAATAGCCGATATTTCGGTTGATGGGGTCCTCCGGCTATTCTCTCTGAAGGACGGAAGTCTTTTATTCGATAAAAAAATCGCCGATGAATTTAACAGCGATCTAGTCGCATCAGGCGGTGTGGTATCGGCGATTATGAAAAGGGACGGCGCTTATTTTTTGATTGGCTTTGACATTGCGGCACAGAAAGAAAAGTGGCGCCACGTGCTACCCCAAGTGATGTCTACGCACAATGGAACTGTCGTAGCGGATAATGCGCGCATTTACGTTACTGGTGACTATCGCAACAATAACGTTGCCGTTCGCGCGATAAATTCGGCGAATGGCGAGATTGTTTGGTCGTACGGGACCACCGTTTCTAGAAACGGGACGCTCGCGCAAGGCGGCGGAAATGTGCTGTATGTTGTCGAAGATAAATTTTTTATCTTTGACGGCGCGACGGGAAGAATGCTGCTAGAGTCGACATTATCGGATATCGCTATACCATCCGCTCTCGCTGTCACGGAAGATGCCGCGTATATTGCCACCGAAGATTGCGTCGTTCGCGCCCACACCATTCCCCAAAAAGCAGAGGTGTTTTAGAGCCGTTTCAATGCTTTTTTGATTTGATTAGTTCTTGATATCCGGCGAGCGAGGATTTGTAGTCCTTGGATGCCAAAATCGTTTTCATATAACGAATGGCGCGCCGGTCGCTCAGCGTAAATTCGGTGTCGCTATATGCGCCGCGCGCTCCGCAGCTCGTCTGTCGGCACACGCTGCCCGGATCGCGCAGGCCTATCCGATCACCCTTCTTATATAGGGTCAATCGGCACGGCTCGCCCTCAACACTGTTTCCGCTATCCACATAGACAAACCCCCCGACAGCGCGATATTCGGCGATTCCAAAGAGCGAGCAGGCGTGACCGTTGTAAAATTCGAGGCGAGTTTTAAAGTAAATCGCATTGTCCGCAACACGAACGATTTCCAGCACGTCTTCGGATTCATAGCTGCTTCCGTCAACTAACGCATTCGCAAAGCGCCGCTTGTATACGCCTGAAATCGTATCTATTAGCGCCGCGCTCTCACTTTCGCTTCCTGGATTCTCGTAGCGTGTTTTTTGCGCTAAGAATGCGCGCTCTAGTCGTTCAGTTTCGGGGAGTAATTTGGCCTTTATGCATTGCGCGGGCTCGTTCGCATCGCAGGCGTTAATCGCATCATGTAGAAATGTGTATGGATTCAATTCTTCTGAATTGTCGCTATAAGACTTTATATTTGATGTCGTCGCGTCGAGCCGCTTGAAGACTTCTTGAAGTTCAGCCGACTGGCACCACGCCTTAAACGCTCTGCGACTATCGGTATAGCACTTGAGATCCCAGTTGCGCACGATCGAAGCGCGTTGAAAAAGGGGATAATTCTCCGGAAAATAATCTTTCGAGCAATATGAGGCGCACTCTGGTCCACTCCTTTTAATTTTTAACGTGAGGGAAGTGCCGTCGTCTTCTCGTGTGAGGTCAAAGGAACATTGCGCAGGATTGTCTTGAAACTTGAGCGCCACTGCGGATGCCGAGACTGAGTCTTTAAGGGACACCTTTATCCTACCGTAGCATGCGCCACTCTCTGAGAACGTTTGATAGTATCCGTTGCAAGTCCCCGCGCCGCACGCCTGAATGCTGAAAAATGCTCCCGATTGTCTGCCGTCGCTTACCGTTTTCACGTCACCCCATTCGCCTTGCCAAATTGCGGCCAGGTCCTCAGCACTCAGTGGCGCAGCAGCTACAAGGGTGGATAAAAAGATGCCGAATACCATTTTAGCAAGCATGTCCCATCTCTCACATGTGGCGTGAGCCGGGTCAATAGCGCTAATGACGCTACCAGGATGATCTAGAAAAGCGCGCTATGCGTCCCTTGGCGGTCAGCGGGTCCTGCTTGCTGAGGTCTTCCAATCGCGATTCCAGTGCATGCACTTTATTCCAAATTAACTGAATCGGAATTCTCCCGGTAATGAAAGAGAAGCCGAAGTAGCTTCCCCAAAGTAGGTACGCGATTTGCGTCTTTCCTTCACGGTCGCGCACCACAACCTTATAACACGATTGTGACTCGCTCCGGCCGGAGAATATTCCGCTAGAATCGCGCATCCAAGGATTATCGAAGATGCACCAACGAAACTGGATAACTTCCCACCCGCGTCGTCGAAACCACGTGCGAATCTGCGCGCGCGTTTGCGACATTTTTATCACAGCCAAGCCAATGATTAGTGCAGTAAAGAGCACTAAGCCAAGAATAAGCCACGCGGGCGAGGTTGCAAGCGCGTGCGCGTTGAGCCCCCTTCCTTTGTCAGCGCCAACAACGAGAGCAATTAATCCGATAGCGGCGCAAAAAAAGGCGGCATCAAGTATACGCTCACTGCTGCTGGCCACGTAGACATCAGAGACATCGCCGCCCTGACTACTATATATCGAGAAGTGGAGCTTGATGAGTGCGGGAACACCCAGGATACAAACAATCAGCAATAGCGCGTTAAGCGGGCACATCCCTACTCCCAGAAATTTCGAACTTATTAGTAGTATCGACATGCATTAGCCCATCTTGAGATAAAGGCCCGACGGCTCGCTAATCGCCTGGATTTATTGGTCTATTAGCTGCTAGACATGGAAAGTGATAATACGGTCAACGAATTCATAGGATACCGGTTTTCCCATCAAGGTTTCTTAATAATATTCGGTCTCTGACTATCGAGCCATGATTGTAGAAAGCTTGAGGTACATCGAGTACAGATGCGCAGAGATGTTTGGTTGGGATCGGGTCGAGCGCGCACTGCCTGGCTCTCGTTCGATTGAGATTCACCTCACGGAGGATTCACCTGAAAGGCTTGCGGTCGAAAGTTTTGGGCAGTCTCTACTGGAATGCGATTCGTTTTTTCGCAGAGGGGAAGGGTGGCTCGTTCTCATCCGATGCCATGGGAAACCGCTTATTTTGCCAATATGCAGGGGAAAGCCGAGTTCACTACTTCCGAGCGAGGCGATAAGTATTTTCATTTTCTGTTTGTCATTCGTAAGATCGAGTCCGGCGGCATCGTCACCGAGCCCTCGTAGCGCGATACCCCGTTTAACAAACGCCCGCTTTACTCTACACTGGCTGCGGTTTGTGAGTTGGGGGGCATCATGCGGCATTTAATTCGGGCTTCGATAGTTTCTGTTCTGTTCGGCATCGCCGCGTGTAGCGCATCGAGTGCGCCAAATTTATCTTGTTCTTACCTTGCTGGTGAAGACGGAATGAATGAAGAGGGTGACTGCGTAATCCCGAATACGATGGGTTATCCGATTGTTTCACTCGAGGTGGCGGCAAAACTCGAATATGATCAGGTGACCGATCTCGCGCAGATACTACTCCCAGACGGCTGGGCTTATGTCGACCGGGGAGGCACGATTATCATTCGCGGTGTTCCGAGTTTTGAAAATGGTCCAGAGCCATTCAGGGATGGACTGGTGCGATTCGTGAGCGAGAACAAATACGGCTTTGCGGATTATCGCGGCGTAGTTGCCGTTCCGGCACAGTATGACGGGGCATTCCCTTTTGATAGCGGTCACGCGGCGGTTTGCACGGGCTGCACCATTGAAAAAGAGGGCGAATATCAAGAGATTGTCGGTGGTAAGTGGCATTGTATCGATACGAAAGGCCGCGCTGCTTCCGAAAAGCTTTGCGAACGATAGCGCGTATAATTCACGGCCTACTCTCGCGGGAGTTTTTTCCAGGGGGCAAGCGAGAGCGGAATATTCACCCTTACCGCTCGAGCCTCCGTCGCGAATGCCGGGGTGAGGCCCGGCATTATGCGTCCCGTGCGGTAAAGATGAAAATCCCGCCCCACAAAAATTTACTTAGCGGTGGTGTTGGTGGTTGACGATCCGCTCGAACCCGAGCCCAGCCCGCCAAGCAGCAGTGTTCCCGTTAAAGTAACAGGAACCGATTGATCAAGTACGGCGACATTTCCATTCATGACAACGATACGCATCGTTCCGGGAAGTTGGCAGGGAGAGGGAGCTGGAAATGATCCAGCAAATGTTACACTGGAAAGATCGCTCGCAACGGTTACATTTTTACTTGCGTCGTATGATGTGGACGCTTTTGTTGCCGCGCGGTCCGTCGCGCGAATAGTTACATACACTTTTCGGAACGGCACGTTTGCCGCAGTCAATTGTTTCCCAACGGTCTGCTGGACCGCCTTTGCATACAACGCGGCATTAGCGCCGCGACAAATGTAGTTCGCCGCGTGCGCGGTCTGGGCGCTAAAGGCCAATGCTGCTGCTAATCCGAACGCAAAATATTTCATAACTACCTCTCTTTTTGTTAAAATTAAAAATGTGATTAAATCACATTCATTAAAATTAGCAGATCGGATAGACTTATTCAAGCGAGCGGCGGTTTTGGGGAGGATCGCGTCGGTTAGCATGCACGAGGTAGCCCGTACCTATACCGTGCTGTCGATAACTATTTGAAAAGTAAGGGTAAAAAATCTGAGGTCTGAAGATCGCCGCCTTAACTGCCGATCTCCATTAAATCGACAAGGGAGTGCGAAAGATGGTAAATTTGGTTTTTAGCTCTCGTTTTAATAAATGGGATGGGTTCACATAAATACGCTGTATGCCCAATATTGAACGCTCATTGTTGCTCCGGCTATTGACATTGGTTCTACGCCCGGCGGTGCTCTTCTGCATTCGTCATTCGATTAAACTTCAGGACCTGATTGAGTGCGCTAAAGTTGCGTTCGTTGAGGCCTCAGCAAAAGAGTTCGACCAATCCGGTTTAAAATCAAACGTGAGCCGCATCAGTGTAATGACAGGCGTGCATCGCCGCGATGTGATGCGTTTTCAAACTTCCGGACTCGACCTTGGAACCGAGCGCGATCTAGTAACGAAAATTATGGGTCATTGGCGCAGCGATAAGCGATTTGTGACGAAGTCGGGCGAGCCGCGCGTGTTGTCGGCGAATGGCGCAGGTTCAGATTTCAATAAACTGTGCGAATCGATCAGTCTCGATATCAATCCGGGCACGCTCCTGTTCGAGCTCCAGCGTATTAATGCGATCGTACCCGCCAAGGGTGGAATCAAATTAATTCATGAGTCGTACGTCCCAAAAGGCGATCCGGCCGCTGGATTTTCGATTCTCGCGGATGACTATGAAACGCTGATTAATGCCGTCGATGAAAATGTGCTCGGAGAGGAGGAGCTGCCGCATTTTCACGCGCGTACTTCCTACGACAATGTCCAACCTGACGCGATGCCGGAAATTAGGCGGTGGTTTTTGCGCGAAGGCCATGAGTTTCATAAGCGAGTACGCACATTTCTGAGCAAGTTTGACCGCGACATAAATCCCGATCTTTCCTTTGAGGGAAAGGGTATAAAAGTAGTCTTTGGTTCCTTCTCGTATGTTCCCCGTATTTTAAAGAAGAAAGAGGATGAGGTATGAACCCCTTATTGCGAGCATCGGCTCTGATGCGAAGAGTGCTTCTCACGTTAATATTTGCGTTCGTGCTGTTGAATGTACCAGGTTGCGGCGGCGGAACCACGGGTACGGGAGGCACCGGTTCCACGGAATTTAGCGGAAAGCTTCTCGATGAGGCGGGCGCGCCGGTCAGCAACGCGGTCGTGACCATTGAGGAGACGGGGGATACGGCGATTACCGACACTGAGGGTAACTTTACCGTAGAGACCGAGGTTTCTACGTCGACGGTTACGGTTCATGTGCAGTCGGATTCAACCGATGCAAAGACCACAATTGATCAGATTCCGGCGGACCCGAAATCTATCGCGGTTACGCTACAGCTTAACCGGCGCAAAAATATTCTTGAGGTAAAGCGACGTGATGTTATTCAGCGTCCGACGAGAACTCCGAAACAGCCTCAGAACGAGCCGACCCGAACGCCAAAACCTGGCGAACCCGGAACTCCGGTCCCGACCACGGCGGCCTCGCCGACTGTTGCCTCGCCGACCGTGGCACCGCCGCGGGTTTCTTTTACAACCTTTATCGGTACGGTCGTTTCGAGCGAGCAGCGAATAGTAACGCGCTCACGGATAGGAGTTTCTGGAAAACAGCTCTCGTTCGTTGGGCGGGATGGCGATTTCACATTCCGTGTTGGAGCGGGCGCTGAAAATAGCGTCCTTGATGTTCGCTCCGGCGAGCTGCGAACCAGTGTGAGTTTGAGCGGCGTGACTGCCAGTACTGAACGGGTCCAACTTCAGATAAGAATTGAGAAGGTTTCGAATACGGAGATATCGGCGGTAGTGGAGAGTATATCTACCGCGCCTTAATTTTCTGGTACCCGAGCCGGGAGGGAATCGAGGCTTGGCTAGCTATGTTTAGTAACCCCAAATCCCGGCATCCTTACGAAAGAGTCATTGTTCCTTTGGCGATTTGCGTATTGCCGTTCAAAAATAAATTGAACGGGACGCCGAACCTCTCTCAGCGCCAAATAATCTGACGCTTTTAGTCCTTTTTTGCATAAGCATCTGCGGTAGAAGAGTTCTTTTAGTCGGCTGTCTTTGCCGGAGTGACCTCCGCCGAAGAGAACCGATGGGGTGTCGGTTCAGGTGAGGCACGGCTGCGCAAACACAGAAAGTGAGGACGCGATGAATTTGCCGGCGCTGAAGAAGAAGGTTGGCTATGCCCTGGCGGGGATTGTGGTGCTCGTGGTCGGCTACTACGTGGTCATTCCGGGCTTCGGAATGATATACGGTTTTGCGACCAACTCCTATTCGGAGGGGCACCGTGATCTGTATGTTTGCAAAGTTACCCGCAAAGGTAACATCAAAGTCTGGGAACTCGAGGGATATTCATACGGCCAAGGGACGTATGTCGACTCCAAGGGGGTACCTCGGGGATGGACTGCAAACATCGAGAGTGAAGAACTCGTCAAAAAGCTCGACGGCTGCCGCGGTGACGAAATGGTTCGTGTTCGCTACCGAGAACGCTATGTGCGTGGGTGGGACACGAGTCCGTATCTGATCACGAGTGCTGAGAAGCTCGACGAAATTCTTCCGAAGAAGAAGTAGCGCTATATTGAGCCAGGCGATGAGGTAGAAAGGAGGGTTCACCGACACCTCACCTGGTTCAAACGCTGCGTATGACTATGCTAGTCAGCCAGCGAAAGAACCATCGCCTCTGCCATTGAATCATCTGAATATTCCCATTGACCTTTGACATCGCCTTCTTTCATCTGCGCGACCATGGCGCTTGTATTTGCGATGGCCGTACCGCCAAATTTTGGACCGACTGGGAATTTCATCTGCCCGATTAATGTACGCTCGAACTTTGGCTTTCCTTTGAAAATAGATCCCCAGAGATTACTCATGAATGCTCCGGTCGGAGTATTTTTCTGCTGGATGTTTTGATGCTGCGTATTGAGGTAGACGCCTTGTATTTTCTGTATGTACTCCTCTTCGCCGATTACAATTTGGATTTCGCCCTTAGTGTCGGGATAAATCTTGGCATCGCCCTCGCCGATGTATTTTAGTGTGCGTGGTTTGCCGATTTGACCAAGTGAGCCGCTAAATCCCGAACCAATCAGGCGGTGATGAATTTTTTCTGGGACACCGAGCGGATCGCTCTCTGAAATACCGATTCCGTAGGAGCCGATTCCGATCATGCCGAGTATATTCGGCGTACCGGTAAACACACAGATCCCAAGAACCGCGAGAACAATCAGCTTCTTCATAGGCTCCTCCCGAACACGCCTTCAGGATTTGCTTCGATTTCAAGCCCAATTAACTTTAGATTCCAAGCCGTGATATTCGGTTCTCACGCCGATTGGCTTGATTTTCTTTGGTTAATTCTCTCAGGAGCCTTGAAAATTCAGCGACCCATTACTAACTGCTAAGAGCTCGATTTACTTCATTAGGCGTCTGTATGCGCGATATATCGCTTCTCTCCCTTATCTGTGTTGTGGCCATGGTAAGCCCCGGCCCGGACTTTTTACTAATTTCGAGAAATGCGCTGCGTTATCCCGCTGCGCAGGCATTTGCCACCGCGGCTGGGGTCGTCGCGAGCTGCTGTCTCCACTCTCTATTTTGCGTACTCGGCTTAGCGATTATCGTCACGCGCAGCGTGCTGCTCTTTTCACTGCTTAAGTATTTCGGCGCTTGCTATTTAATGTATCTCGGCGTCAAAAGTCTGTTATCGAAGCATGCGCGCGCTTCCATGCCGGACTCATCGCGAAGTTTTCCAGAAATTTCTGTTCGCGCCGCATTCGCACAGGGATTCCTCTGCAATTTTTTGAATCCCAAATTAGCGATATTTCTTCTCAGTCTCTTCACGCAATTTATTTCGGTCAAAGCAACGATGCACGATAAGGCAATCGTCGCCGGTGTATTTTTGACCGAGTCAGCCATCTACTGGCCGTTGGTCGTCCTTTTCTTTCAGATGCCGAAGGTGCGCGACGTTTTTTTGCGGATTCAGCGCCTTATGGATTACGTCTTCGGCGCGTTATTAATCGGTATGGGCATTAAAGTCGCGGTAAGTCGCGACTAGTAGTTATTACGCTAATACTTTGATATTTGGAGGCTAAAGCGGCCTTTGGGCTCGTTTGCTTAGCGATCCTGTCAGACTTAGAATGTGACAACATTGAAGTAACGGGGCTTCGTTGTGGCCGAACTAATCATACCTAGAACCGAAATAGCTAGTACCGGGATCGCTGCGGAAATCGTCGATAGCACCTGGGTATTTCCCGGCGCTTTTCGTAATACCGGCCTTACACAGGCAATCACTGTTCCCGGGCTATTTCCGGAGGTGACGAGAGACCATATACTCGGCGTTTCAGCTCTGCGCCATTTCTTAGGTGACGCGTTGCATTCGAGGTATTTGGTAAGTTTAATTCTCGAAGCGGGGCGGCGATTGGCGCATGAGGATCCCAGCGGCGCGCTCGTTGCGAAATTTGATCAATTGATTACTTTCCTACCTGCGTTGGCCGCGCTTCCCGATGAGAATCGTGTAAAGTATTTATACCTCGATAATGCACCCCCACGATTAATCGAAGAAAAGAGCGAAACGGGTGCGCGGACGACCGCGGTATCAAATCGGGCGGCGGGTGAGGGAGCCTTGGCCATTCGTGAGCATGCGGCAAGTGACGCTCTGTCTCCCTATCTATTTCCGATTCAGCAGGCAATTCTCGCGGAGCTCGAGGGCAGCCGCGGTTCACATTCCGATATCGTTAGACAAATACAGGACCGCGCTAGATCTGCGATCCAAGAAACGTGGTTGGTCGATCGCTCTACTGAATCGTATCACAGCGCTTCCGTGGTAATTGCACGGCATGCGCCGCATTTACGAATTCTTCAATTTATGGATGATTGGCAAACGCTCAATCACC